>DASRSF010000293.1:0-9131 GCA_035656615.1 Vulcanimicrobiaceae bacterium
GCGTTCGATTCACCGCCGGCGATGTCGTACGTCGGCGTAACGCAGCGTTTGATCGTATCGCACACGCGCAGGATTACCGTTCCGGTGGAGATGGTGCTGCCGACCAGATCCGCTTCGGGCACCGAAAAACCGCAGGCGGCACGCGCATAGAGATTGGGACGCCAGCGCCGCGGATCCAGCTGCATGCCCAGCGCGCTTTCAACCTGCGCTATCCACGTGTCGAAGATCAGCGAGACCGAAGCCGCATCGAAGTAGCGTTTGCCCAGTTCGGAATCGAGTTGCAGCGCGACACCGCGAGAAGCCGCCATTTCCAACGCGCGGCCGACTTCGTTTGTCGTGTGCAGCAGGTTATGCTCTTTGCCGCGGTACGGTTTACCGGCGCGCGCGTGGCCGGACACAACGCTTAGCGCCCGGGTCCGATCGCCGTTCAAGCCGTCGATGTCGACGCGCGCTTCGTTCAAACTTTCGCCGGCCAAACTTTTCACCGGATATCGCCAAATGGCGGCCAGGTGTCCCAGCGTTTCCATAACGCAGATTACTATAGGAGCCGCTCGATACCCTCAAGAAGGCGGATTCATGGGTGACACAACGCAGGGGCAGCAGCTTCGTCCGCTCGGAATCGGTGAAATCTTCGACCGGTCCGTCACGATTTACGTGCGGCATTTTTTGCTGTTCGTGATTATTTCCGCGTTTTTCGTACTTCCGCTCAGCGTCGTGAATTATTTCGTTGCAGCCCAGCAGTCGGGTGCGCTTGCCCAGATTTTGGATCAAATCGAGCACGGACCGCGCGGCGCGGCGCCCGCCGGAATGCCGCTGGCGCCGTGGATCTTCGCCGTTGTGCTGGTCGCATTTTTCCTTGCACCGTTCATGTACGTCGCAATGGCGGCCGCCATTGGCAAAATCTATACGGGACAACCGGCGGATTGGCGCGCGGCGTATGCCGTGTCGCTTCGGCACGCCGGGGGCATCATCGTAACCGCAATTTTCCAGCTGCTCATCGTAATGGCTGCATCGGTTGCCGGCGTGCTGGTGCTCACGCTGGCGTTTGCGCTCGCCTTTTTGCTGGTGCGCGTGGCTCCCGCACTCGGCGTCATCGCCGGGATTGCCGGAGCCGTGCTTGGGGTGCTGTTCATCGTAGCGTTGATGCTGTGTTATCTGGCCACGGCGCTCGCGTTCAACACCATCGGGATCGAAGAAGCGAGCTTCGGGCGGGCGATTGCCGCCGGGTTCGCGCGCGTTTTCAACCGGGCCGAGATCGGCAAGGCCGTATTGATTTGTTTGGCATTTCTTGCGGTTCAGCTTGGTTTGGTGCTGGTCTCCGCGGTCGTGAGCGCGCTCATCGCGGGCCTTCTGCACCAAACGCTCTTGCAGACCGTTTTTGCCGCGTTGTTTTCGCTGGTGACAACCGGTTTTATCGGCGTGCTGCTGGCGGTGTACTACTTCGACGTGCGCATTCGCCGCGAAGGCCTGGATATGCAAGCCGCCATCGACCGGATGCAACCGCAGCCTTGATCTTCGGCGCGCAGCAGCCGCCGATCGACCCGCGCGCTTTGGCGCGGCACATCCTTTCCCAGCACCGCTTTGCGCTTGGAACCCACGCCGCCGTACCGCCGCGGACGTGGTGGGACGTTGCGATGACATGGCTGGGAGACCGGTGGGTCGCGTTCCTTTCCGCGTTTACCACGCACGTTCGCTTGGGAAAAACCGCCGGTGTTCTCGCGGGTGACATACTGCTTGTTGCGATCGCCGTCTTCGTGCTTGTGGTACTGTTCCGGCTGCTCTCCAATACGCTTGCCGACGCTGCGCCGGCGCTGCGCGCTGCACCGCTACCGCGGACGCTGCGCGCGCACGCGCTCTACGAAAAAAGTTTGCGTGCTGCAGCCGGGGGCGACTATGCGGCGGCGATTGCGCTGCTGTTCCGCGCGGCTTTGGTGTGCCTGGACGTGCGAGGCGTCGTCCACGACCGCCCAAGTTTTACGGTAAATCAGACACGCAGGGCCGTACGCGAGCACGCGGCTGCGTGTATCGACGCGTTCGAGGTGCTGGCGCGAATCTTTACCGACGCGCTGTACGCGGAACACCCCGTAACCGCGGATGAGTGGGCCCGCGCTCGCCAGGCATATGCGGCCATCGCAGATGAGCACTAACGCAATGAAGCGCCGTAGTCGTTCGGACGCCGTGGTGGCGGCCGCCGCCGTTGCGGTGTTGATGGTCTTGGTCGTTTTACGAGAATCGCTGACGTCTTCGCTGTACTCCGTGCCCTCGACCTACGACACCGGTCCCCGCGGGTACGCAGCATTGTACGAGTTGCTCGCGCGCGAACGACTTCGCGTTCAGCGCTTTGAAGAGCCGCTTTCGCAGCTTATTTCCTACCGTGGAACTTTGGTCATCGCCGGCCCGGACGACGATGTACCGTTGATAAACTCGGGTCCCCAGGATCACACGCTTGAAACCTGGGTACGCAGCGGAGGAACGCTGGTGCTGCTTGGAAATCTGCCGCGTGCCGTGCGCGTGCAGTTCGGCCTTCCGGCGCAGAGCTCGCTGCGTGAACGCGCGGCGCGATCGGGATGCGGTATTGCCGGTCATTTTGTTTTGGAGGCGCCATTTCGTTTTGGAGCGCCGCTCCGGTGCGACCGTGAGGCACAGACGCTTGCGGCCGCTGCCGGACGTTCGGTCGTCACCGCCTACCGCCGCGGAAATGGTTTGCTGATTCATAGCGCAACGGCACAACTGTTCGATAACGCGCACCTGGCTCGTGCCGGCAATGCCGCTTTTGCGTATGCGGTGCTTGCGCGTTCTAGCGTGTCGTTCGACGAATACGGTTTTGGATATTCGCGCACGCGCTCGTTTTGGCAAGTGCTTCCCACCACGCTGCGCGTTGCCGTCATCATTGCTGCATTTGCGCTGGTTACCGCGATAGCAGGTGCGTTGCTTCCATCGGCGCCCCCCAAGGCCGGCGGCGGTACAGCAGAGCGAAACTCCGGCGAATATATGCGTTCGTTGGCCGCCATGTTGCGCCGCGGAGGTGCACGGCGCGCGACGGTGCGGCGACTGGGCCGCGCGGTTGAGGAGCTGCTTGCCGCGCGTGGCGCCGGCGATCCGCACATACGCGAGCGCATCGAACAGGCCCGAGCGTTGCAGACGCTTGCAGCGCCGACGCAGGCGGATCTTTTGGCCGTGGGCAAACTTTTCGCGTCCGTACGAAAGGAAACTTGATGGTAAGGCCTTTGCCGTCCGAAGTTGCGGGGCGAATCATGCGCGCCATGGAGACCGTGATCGTCGGCGGCGAACAGATGACGTTCGGTTTGCTTGTGGCGCTTTTTTCGGGCGGGCACGCGCTTATCGAAGGTGTTCCCGGAACCGGAAAGACGCTCGCGGTGCGCGCCCTTGCAGCGCTGACCGGCGGGCAGTACCGGCGCATCCAATTCACGCCGGATCTGTTGCCTGCGGACGTAACCGGAACGACCGTCTTCAACCCGCAGACCGCGCAGTTCTCGCTGCGCGCCGGACCTATCGTCACGAATATTCTGCTTGCGGACGAGATTAATCGAACACCGCCGAAGACGCAGTCTGCATTGTTGGAGGCAATGGAAGAAGGCCGCATTACCATTGACGGAACGCCGGTGGCGCTTCCTGATCCGTTCTTCGTCTGCGCGACGCAAAACCCGATTGAGTACGAGGGAACTTATCCTTTGCCCGAGGCGCAATTGGATCGGTTCCTGGTGAAGATTGAGTCCGGGTATCCGCATCGGGAGCAAGAGTTACAGTTGCTTGCGCGGGTCGCTGCGGGATTCAACGCGCGCACGATTGAACCCGGAACGCCCGCACCGGTGTGCACGCCGCAAGAGATCGTTCAAGCGCGTTCGCAGGTACGGCAGGTACACGTTGCGGCGCCCGTCGCGCAGTACATCCTCGGTCTCATCGAAGCAACGCGCACGCACCGGCGACTCGCTTTGGGCGCGAGCCCGCGCGCGGGTGTTGCGCTGCTCATCGGCGCGCAAGCGGCCGCATCGCTCGATGGGCGCGACTACGCGACGCCGGACGACGTGAAGACCGTGGCCCCCCTGCTCTTACCGCATCGCCTGATCGTCGCGCCGCAGGCGGAGATCGATGGAGTGCGGGCAGCGTCCGTCGTGCAAGAGATCCTCGATGCGGTAGCGGTGCCGCGTGCCTATACGTAAACGTTTTTGGATTCCCTATTGGGCCGCGCCGCGTTTGTATTGGGCGCTAACCGGCGTTGCGATCCTGTTCGCACTGTCCGTTGCGGCACCGCCGCTTTCCGTACTCGCAGCGATGTGCGGCGCAACCGTTCTAGCAGCATTGTTTTGGGATGCCGTCGTGGGCCCGCGGCACACTCAGGTCTGCGTGGACCGCATCGCGCCCGAACCGTACGCGTTGGGAATCCGCGCCACTATCACATATCGCGTGGAAAACTTCGGGGATCGCGAAATCCGCATATGGTTGACCGAGGCGCCTACGCCGCTCCTGGAAGAAGTGGCGCAAGACGATCGCGCCATCCGCGTACCCGCACGCAGTCAAGTCATGCTCGAACGTGCAGTGAGCCCCGTCGTTCGCGGCAGCGGTGAGCTGCGCACCGTGTACGTCAACGTGGAAAACGTCATTGGCCTGTTGCGGCGGCGCTTTGCGTTTGCTCAAGTTTGTCCCATTCGCGTCTACCCCGATCTGTCGGCGGTGGAACGATACGGCAAACTGCACACGAGAAACAAGCTCATCGAAACGGGGCTGCGGCGAATGCGGTTGCGCGGCACGGGAACGGAAGCGGAAAGCGTTCGCGACTGGATGGCCGGCGATCCATTTCGCGCAATCAATTGGAAGGCGAGCGCGCGGCGTGGCCGGATGATGGTTTCGGAGTATGAGGTCGAGCGAAGTCAGAACGTCATCATTTTGCTTGATGCCGGCCGCCTCATGATTCCCCGCGTCCAGGGCCGGCAAAAATTCGACTATGCAATCACCGCAGCGCTTTCAGTGGCAAGCGTTGCTTCTTTTGCTAACGATAAAGTCGGCGCGATCGCTTTTGCCGCCGATATCATCCGCGCTATTGCGCCGCGCTCCGGCGCCCGGTCCGTGGCCGGACTGGTCGAAGCGTTTCATGACGTCGCGCCGGTTTTCGAAGAAACGGACTACGATCGAGCTTTTTCGTACGTGCGAACGCACGTTCACAAACGCAGTCTGGTGGTGTTTTTTACGGACATGGTCGACCCGGTGGCGCAGGCCTGGATGCTCAGTGGCCTGGGCACTTTATCCCGCCGGCATGCCGTTGTTTGCGCATTCATGAACGACGGCGCAATCGAGGATGCGCTTACCACGGCGAACGCGAGCGTTCAAGAGGTCTACGCCGCGGGAGTAGCACTGGAACTGCGCGATGAACGGCAAGCGGCGGCCGTGCGGCTGGAGCGCCTCGGCGTGCGCGTCGTGGACGTGCCGGCGGCACAGCTGAGCACGGCGCTTATCGACAAGTACCTGAAGATCAAAGAACGCGGTCTTCTTTAAGGCGCCCGGCCGAGCTGAAGTACAACAGTAAACCCAACGCCGTGATCACGCCGACTCCGACGCGAATCCCGGGGCCAAAACGCAGGGGTGAGAAAAAACCTTCGATCACGCCTGCGACGCACAGCATCGCGATGACGCCGGCGATGAGAACTCCGGCACGCCGCGCATGCTGCCTCAAAGCTTCGTGCCGGCTCAATCGGCCGGGGAAAAATACCGCCGCACCCATTAGCAGTCCGGCTCCGCCCGCGATTTGAATGGCGGTCAATTCGATAACGCCGTGCGGTGCGATCGTCGCCCAATAATCCATACCGAAACCCGCGCGGGCGAACAGCGCGCCGAGTGCTCCGAGCATGAGAGCGTTGAACGTGATGAGGTACACGGTAAACGCGCCCAGAGTGACGATCCCGCCTGCAAAGGTGAGGATCGCCACACGGATATTGTTCGTGATGATTTCCGAGGAGACCATTGCCGACTGATCCGGCGTGAAGGCGAAATTAGAGTCGTGCAGGCTCTTGCTGATATGCGCTGGCACGAGCCAGGCGGGCAGAAGTGCGGCGGCGTCACCCGGATGCTGTTGCACGATGACGTAAGCGGCGCAGGCCCAAATAATCGTAAGCGCAATGCAGCTCGCTACGAACATCCACGAAGCGCGAACCTCTCGCGGGAATGTTTGCGCGAAGAAGCGCGCGACGCGCGTGCGCCCGGACTCCACGCCGCCCGCATAAACGGCGGCGTGCGCCCGCGCGGTAAGCCTGTTCAGATAGCTGCGCAGCTGCTGATCGAAATGATGCCCTTGCGCGTATGCAAGGTCGGAGGTGAGCCACCGGTAGAGACGTCCCAGTTCCAGAATCTCCGCTTCGTCCAGTTTGCGAAGTCCGTGCCGTCCTATGCGCCCGAGCAAGAGTTCGAGCCGCTCCCATGCTGCAGCGCGCCGCTTTACGAAGGCTCGTTGGTCCACGCAGCGGACTTCGTTGACGCGGGGCGCCGCCCTGGTCTGTAGGCATGCTTCTCTCGTTCGGCTAAGAGAATGCGGGCATCGCGTCATGGATCGTTCGCTTATCGTCAAAACTCCCGAAAGCGTCGCATTTTCGTACGACCTTGCCGGTTTGGGAAGCCGGTTTCTCGCAGTTACGATCGATCTGGTGATTCAACTGCTGCTGCTTGGCGCCATTATTTGGGCGCTAGCGCTTGCCGCCGCATCCGCACCCCATCCCGGCATCGCAGCCGTAGCGTCAAAATCGGTGCAGTCCGTCACGACAGCGATTGTCGTGGGCCTAATGTTTGTGATCTTCTTCGGCTATTTCATCGTTTTCGAAGCATTCTGGAACGGGCGCACTCCAGGCAAAAGGCTGATGGGATTACGCGTGGTGCGCGACGCGGGCTACCCGCTGGATCTCACGAGCGCCGTGATCCGCAACTTGGTGCGCATCGGCGAATTCTTCCTGGCATTTTACGCCATAAGTGCCGTGGCGTGCGTGCTTTCGCGTGAGAACAAACGCTTGGGCGACATGGCGGCCGGCACGATCGTCGTACGTGAGGCGCCTATCCCGGCCTTAAACAACCTGGTGAGCGTTTCCGAACAGGTCACGCGGAGCGGGATGCTTAGCGCACAAGAATACGCGTTGATCGACGAATTCGTGGCCCGGCGCAGCTCACTGGCGCCGCGGGTTCGGGCCCGCATGGCCGCACAAATCGCAACGAATGTGCGATCGCGCGTCTCATACGATTTACAGCAATTGCCGGACGATGAACTCTTGGAACGGCTTAGCGCTTCATGATGCGCGCAACGAGATCGCGCGCGAACGCCAGCGCCTCGTCGCGCGTATTTTCGTAGATCGATTTTGCTTGACCGGCGCTCATGTGCCGCCCTTGTTCGAAGTAGAACGTTACGCCTTCGCCGACGACAATCGTTCCCGCGTACGCTATCGCGCCCTTTATCGCGATGCCGGCGACGGGGATGAACCCTGACAGCTCGCGCGCCAGAGAACGCCAGCCGAACCCGCCACCGATCACGGGCAACAGTTGCCAGATATGCTGAACGTCGGGATCTTTTCCGTAGGCCGCTTCGATATGCAACATTAGCATGACTTGGATGCCGGTGATCGCGACCATATCGCCGGCCGAAGCGAAAACTCCCATGACCAATCCCACAACGGGAATGTGATCGACCACTGCGCTGGCCAGCGCGATTTTCAGGGCACTGTTCGCGGCGTCGCGCGTCAGCTTGGCGGCGACCGTCTCGCGTAAGGCCGGCAGTGCGCGGCCCACCGCGATCTCCACGCCTTTGCAACATTCGACCATGTGCGGAAATACGCGTCCGCGCAACGCTTCGCGCGAGATGGCGCCGACGGTATATTCCGCAAAGGTGCCCGGAGGCGGAGGTGTAGAGGGTCCGGAAGGCTGCGCCTGATCGTCCACGGTCACGGCGATGATTGGTAACTGCAGCGGGCGCAAGGGCGCCATGGTAGCTGCCGAGACATCACCGCTGCGCCCCAGGAAGAGTACTAAGCGCGCCTCCGATGGAATGCCGGCACGGGACACGCCCGGTAGCAATGTCTCCAGAGCGGCGACCGCACCGAACGGCTGATCGTTGCCCGCCAGCAAAAACGCCCGCATCTCTGCAACCAGCGCCGGATCTCCGCAAAGGTAGAACCGGAACGGCTTGCGCGTATGCGTTTGCACCTTTTTGACGTCGATGCCCTTACGCACAAGCCGAAGAATGTCGCCGGTTGCTGCTGCCATAGTGCTCCTCCTAGACGTCCGGAGTTGTGCTTTGACGGCGGGTCACGCCGCCGGGATGCGCTTCCTTATCCGGATCGTCGGTGTAATCCAGATAGATGAGTCCCATGAAGATTTCCAAAGACAGCGCGTGCATTCCGCGGGCATTCGCCACGTCGACGATGCTGCGGTGCGATTCGTGTGCCTCGCGAATGACGGCCTGCGGCGAGGTTCGGGTGTCGGCCGCAACGATCGAGGCGGCAGTCAGCTCGCCGGGCGTCACGTCGTCGTGCAGCATGTCGATATAGCTCAGATCGTCAACGTTCCAGCGCACGTTGATCGCCCGTTGGAGCGTTGCGTAGCGTTGGGGCGAGGTCCCCACGCCGAGCAGCGTAATACGAGCGGAGAGCTGGCGCGAGCGCGCCATGTTGTACAGCTGTGACGCCTGCGAGGCCGATAGCGCGGCTTGATCGAGCGACGCCTTGGCTTTTTGCATGTACGGCACCAGGGAATCGTAATCCATCTGCGAGATGTCGTTGAAATAGTTCAACTGCACTTGCTGCAAGCGTTTTACGAAGGCGTCCAGGTCGCCCAGACCTTGATCGAGCTGCATCGCCGAAGCACGTCCCGCGTCGACCGCGCGAACCATATCGCCGTCGGCCGACGACAGCTCCGAGAACATCTGCGGATAGGATGGAAACACTGCGATTGACTGCGAGGGAATGGGCGCTACGCGAAGCGGCGCCTGCATCTCGTCCAAGATGTCTTGGTTCTCGCGCAGCAGGCCGCTGGGCTTATTCGTTTTGGTATCGACCGAGCCGACGTTGTCGATGGCGTCGCCTGCATCGCCAATCGCACTGTTGACCGAGCGCGCCATGCCGGTGAGGTTTTTCTCGATTGCT
>DASRSF010000294.1:0-8554 GCA_035656615.1 Vulcanimicrobiaceae bacterium
AGGCTACAAGGGAAGCGGGGGGATTCCTTTAACCAACAATCTTCGTGTCGGCCCAAGCGGAACAAACCCGGTTTGCACGCGCACAGCACGCAGCGTTTGAGCTCGTCCTTGCAGCCGGCTGGATCCCCGCGATCATTGTTGTCGCGACTGGAATTACGGTCGGTTTTTTTGCGTGGTACGCGGTCGCTCTGCAAGTTCACCGGCCCTCATTCGTGCAGTTCTCGCTGCTGGTGCTGCTTGCCGCCGGATTGCTCCTGGTTCCCTGGGCATGGCTGACGTACAGTCGGTATCTTTCCAGCCGAACGGGCATCCTCTACGAGCGCGCTCTGCGATACGACGCGATCTCCTGGGCGCCGATGCTTCTCTTGTGGCTGGCCTTCATTTTGCCCGTTTCCATTACGCGCGGGGGAACGGAGCTGCTGCTGTTCTGCGTAGCGCTCTTTTGCACTGCGAAAATCGTGGTTGCCGCCCGTTTCAATGAAACGGTGCGCGACGTAACCGTCGACTTCATCGTCTCGCGCGTTGCAATTATCGTCATCGCGGAACTTGCCGCCCTGATCATTGGGCAGCGGGCAGGCGTTCACGCACAAGAATCTCACAATCTGCTGCTGGCTGTATGGGGGCGCTGGGACGCCGTACACTATATCGACATCGCGACGATCGGCTACCACGGCACGGACATGGCGTTCTTTCCGCTCTACCCACTGCTCATCAAAGCGCTCGGTGCGCTGACCGGAAATCATTTAATCGCCGGAGTCATCATTTCCAACGTTGCGCTCTACTTCGGCCTATTGTATCTGTATAAACTGATCGAACACGAGTTTGAACGCCCGGTAGCGCGGCGCGCCATATTTTACATATCGATCTTTCCGACCGCAATCTTTTTTTCGGCGGTATATCCCGAGTCGCTGTTCCTCATGCTCACGGTCGCTTCGTTTTATTACATTCGTGAGCGGCGGTGGTGGCTGGCGGGAGCGATAGGCCTCTTTGCCGCCCTCACGCGCGTTGAAGGCGTCTTGCTCGTCGTGCCCTTCATGATCGAATGGTTTGTCGCACACTTGCCGGCGCTGCGGTCCGGTGAACGCGCGCAGTGGTCACGAGCGGTCCTGGATTTTTTACCGATTTTGCTCATTCCGGTCGGCTTGGGACTCTATATGACGTACCTTTGGGTTCTTAACGGCGACCCACTGTATTTTTCACACGTGCAAATCAATTGGAACCGCCATTTGGCCGCACCGTGGACCGCCGTGATGAACTCCATTCATAAGATTCAGCATTCCACCAGCCCGCAAACGGTAGCCAATCAAATCTTGGAGCTCGTCTTCACCGCCTTGATGATCGGCGTGCTGCTCGGCGGCTGGCGCCGCCTGAAGGCCTCGTATATCGCGTATCTTGCGCTCTCGATCTTGTTGCCCATGTCGACCTCGAGCCTGATGAGCATGCCGCGATTTGCGCTGGTGTTGTTTCCGATGTTCGCAATCCTGGCGCTATGGGGTCGCCGGCCCTCGGTCAATAATGCAATCGTCGCGTTATCGCTCCCGTTACTGGGTTTATTTACCGTGCTCTTCGCCGACTGGTACTGGGTTGCTTAATATCACGCAGCGCCGCGGTGTGCGGCAGTTCGTCAAGTTCGGAACGGTCGGTGCGTCCGGCCTGGTGATCAATTTCGTCATTGCGCACGTCCTTGAAAAGTCGACCGCCCTTCCGCATGCCGCCGACTTTGCCATCGGGTATGTTGCCGGCGGCATCTCGAACTGGTATTTGAACCGCATTTGGACCTTCCGGTCGAGCGGGCATCCGTTTCTTGAAGGCGTTCAATTCCTGACGGTCACCGCCATTTCGCTCGGCTTCGGCTCCCTGGTCTGGTGGATCGCCGGTCCGTTCGGCCACGCGCATTTTTCGACGACGTGGTTGTGCGCGACGCTCGTCGGAACGTTCTTCAATTTCTTTTTGAACAAGTATTGGACGTTCAAAGACGCGTCGTAATCCTGGGAGCCATTCTGCTCCTGGGCTTGGCGCTGCGGTTGCACGGACTGCACAACCCCATTTTGGATCACCCCGGATGGCGCCAAGGCGACACGGCATCCATTGCCAAAAACTTTGCGACGTTGCAGTTCAATCCGCTCTATCCGCAGACAAACTACAACGGCCCGCCGCCGAATTACGTCGAGCTGGAACTGCAGATCGTGCCGTTCTTGGCTGCAGCAGCTTACAAGCTTGTCGGCATCCATGAGGTTATCGGGCGCCTTATAAGCATCGGCTTTAGCCTGGGCACGATTGCGGTGCTGTATTTCTTCGGGCGTTGGCTGTTTGTTAGCGAGGTCGCCGGGATGCTGACCGCCTTGCTGTTCGCCATTATGCCGGGCAGCTTCTATTACGGGCGCACGTTCACGCCCGACACGACGATGGTTTTCTTCCTTTGCGCGGCGCTCTATGTCATTGCGCGCATGCTGGTAGACGAAGAGTCGTGGAGCGGCCGGCGGATCGCGCAGGCGGTAACTCTGCTCACGTTGGCACTTCTGGCCAAACCCGTCGCGCTGGTCGCGCTCGTTCCCATCGCGGCCCTCACGTACAGGCGCGCGGTCGCGGGACGAACGATGCGTTGGGGAGCCGTTGGGCTGCTTTTTGCGATACCGCTTCTGGTATTGTACGCATACGACCGTAACGTCTCCGCGCATGCGGAATGGCACTGGGCCTCCGGTATAACGACAAAACACGTGGGTCCCTCGCTCGTCGCCTCGTTCGGGCAACTTTCCGCCCTGCATCTCAAGCTTCGATTTTTCCGCGAAGTGCTCGCGATGTTGACCGTTACGATGATCGGCCCGGCAATCAGCGCGCTGGCGCTTCTCGGATTTGCCGTCATGCCGGCTCGCACGCGATCGCGAACCCTGTTGTACAGTTGGCTCGCGGGCGGCCTGGCATACACCTACATCGTCGTTACGGTGGAGCGCGTGGACTACTATATGTACTTGCTGCTTCCACTGGCCGCGCTATCGGCTGCGGGAATGCTTGTCCGGCTGTATGAGGCGCTCGTCTGCGCGAACGCCGGCGCGAACGCCGGCGCGAGCGCGAAATATCTCTTAAGCGCCCTAGGGCTCCTTTTGTGTGCCGGGGTCACCTATCAGAACTATACGCTTGTCAGGCCATATTACCGCTACAACAAAGAAGTATACCGCAACGCCATGGCGCTGAACGCACGCCTTCCGGCC
The DNA here is from genome assembly GCA_035656615.1 of Vulcanimicrobiaceae bacterium. GTDB lineage: Bacteria > Vulcanimicrobiota > Vulcanimicrobiia > Vulcanimicrobiales > Vulcanimicrobiaceae > DASRSF01. The sequence continues at coordinate 3,210 of DASRSF010000294.1, forward strand.
GGAGCGCTCATCGTCATGGGGCACTATGATCCCTCAATCCTGTACTACATTGGGCGCTACGGCTGGGAAGAAGATCCGTATCTCTGGACGCCGTTCGACGAACAAAGCGCGATCCGAAAGGGTGCGCGGTACTTCATCGCGATCGAGCGCAATCGCTTCAACCACAACGTCGAGCTGTGCGCCTGGATGCAGCGTTTTCCTGTGGTGAATCCGCGGGCGCAATGGCCGGTCTACGTGACCGATCCCGCCCGCGTTCTTCCAAATGCGCAGCGGCAATGGCGCGCTTTCCGGACAGCGGAAAAACAGGGGCTCGCGCGTGCCTGGCTGGACGCACATGGCCTGTGCCTTACGGAAGCGGCAGCAGAGACCCCGTGGCCGACGAGGTCTGCGTACTTGCAGCGGCCGGCACGCCCGACTCCACCAACTGACGATACGCAATAAGGCGATTCGTATTCTTGGCCACGTCCGCTTGCAACTCGTACGACTCCTGAATCGCTCGCGTCAGATCCTGGGTGTCGTACGTATACGAAAACCGCTTGAGATGACGGACGATCGTTTTAGTCTGCACGTTCAGGCTGCCGTACGAATCTTGCAATTGCAAGCCCCCGCGCTCGTACGTCGGATAGTTTGAGCTGACGATTTCGCGGTCGAGCCGCGCCTGTTGAATTTGCGTTCGCAGCGCCTGCAGGCGCACGCTCTGCGGATCGTACCGCTCCGCTTCGTTGAGAATGGCCGCAGCGTCGTCGAAGTCGCCTTTACGGTACTCCGCATCCGCGAGCGCCGCGGCGACTTGTGAGAAGCCCACCCGCGCGCGCGGATCGCGCGGATTTACGCGAAGCGCCAACCGATACGCCGTCTCCGCTTCTTGAAGGCGCCCGTTTTGAAACGCGACGTCACCTTGATTGACGCGCGTATTCACAATCCAGTGTTCGAGCGTGCCGGCACAGCCCTCCAGGCCGGCGACAAGCGCAAACGCTAAGGCGATGGGGTACAAGATTCGGGGCAATGTGCGATTATCTGCCATGATTCACGATGTGAGCGACTGCGGCGATAATCCACGCCGCGGGAAACAACAGCAACTGGGAGAGTAGCCAACCGATAATTGCCGTAAGTGAAAGGTAGAAGACCATGGCCTTCACTTCCTGTTGGGGCCGTTCGCCTTTCACCGCCTCGTCGACGATTATCGATGAGGTGGGGTCCACGAAGAACGTAAAGGCGACCGTGCCGATGCCGTTGACGATGCCCGAGATGCCGATGGCCGTTCTGGCGACGTTGACGTCGAGCACGCTGGCATAGTAAGCCGACACAACCCCGATTGCATAGATTCCGGTAACCACGACGTTGAAGATGAGCAGACGCCGTGGAATGTTGCGCGCGGAGAAGCTGAAGATCTCGGAGTAGTGCGGCACGCGCAGTTGTGAGAACACGTGCCAAAGCACGCGGGGGTCGAATAAGCGCGCCAGCGAATGCGGAAGCGACTTCGTGCGTTCGAACGAACGCACACCGCGTACGTACAGGAAGGTGAACATTGGCAGCATCAGACTGCCCAGGATCGTACCGAACATGCCGGCCAGAATGATGAGACGCAACTGCCATTCGAAGTTATGTTGAATACCCTGAACCAATACGTGCGTGTTGGCCAGCGGCGGATGCCGGCTCAGCAAGCTCTTTACGGCGTTGCCGGCGGTATCGGAAAGGGGGCCCAGCATCAGCGTGTAGATGAGCGTGGCCAAACGGCTGGCCGTAACGAACAGGTTGAATAACGAAATGGACGTGGCAATCCGGCCGGTGCGAACGCCGGCTAGCCGTGCCGCATATGCACCAATTTGAATGGCTTGGACGATGACGTTGATTCCGAGCGCAACGATGAGTTGCCAGGTCCAGAAGGGAACCAGCGTGCTCGGCGAGTTATGCAGCGCTACGGTTCCACTCGACCGAGGCTTCATCCACCGGTCCCAGCACGCACAATCCCAACTGTTCATCACGTAAAAGCTCTTGCGCGAGCGTCTGTACTTCTTCGCCGGTCACCGCTTCGACCCGTTCCTCAATCTCCTCGGTCGTGAGCTGGCGTCCCAGTGAAAACTCGCTTCGCCCTAAACGAATCATGCGGCTGGACGTGCTCTCCAAGGAAAGCGTCAGACTGCCTTTGATGTGCTCTTTTGCAAGCCGCAGTTCGCTTTCGGCGACACGGTAATCGCGCAGGTTCGCAAACGCTTCACCGATCACCGATACGCACTCGCCGACGTTTTGCGGCGAGGTGCCAGCGTACACGGCAAAAAGGCCGGCTCCGCGATACGCCGCCTGAAACGAGTACACCGTGTACACCAGTCCGCGCTTTTCACGAATCTCTTGGAAGAGCCGGCTGGACATTCCGCCGCCCAGAATGGTGTCCAGAACCGAAAGCGCGTATCGCCGTTCATCGCGCACGGACAGGCCGCGCGTGCCTAGCACCATGTAGGCCTGTTCGCTATCTTTCGTACGAAACAGCGCGTTCGGCGTGGTCTGCGGCGATTCGGGAGGCGGCGGTTCGGACCGGCCCTGAAATGACGCAAACGCCTGCTCGAACAATTTGACGACCTGATCGTGCTCGACGTTGCCGGCAGCCGCTACGACAACGGAGTTGGGCGCATAATGGCGGTGCATGTGCGCGCGCAGGTCGTCGGGAGTCAAGCGCGTGACCGTATCGGCAAAACCGATGGTCGGCGCCCCCAGATTACTTCCGTCCCACATCGTTTGAATGAAGAGATCGTGGATCAACTCGTCCGGCGAGTCGTCGTACATCTTGATCTCTTCCAGGACCACTTTCTGTTCTTTGGAAAGCTCTTCCGGCTCGAAACGCGAGTTGAGGAACATATCGGTGAGCACGTCGACCGCAAGCGGCAAATGCTGGTCCATGACCTTGGCGTAATAACAGGTCGTCTCTTTATCGGTAAATGCGTTGAGATTGCCGCCGATGCCGTCCATCTCTTCGGCAATCTGCCGTGCCGTGCGGCGCTGCGTCCCTTTGAACAGCATGTGCTCCACGAGATGGGAAATGCCGCGCCGCTCGGGCGCCTCGGCCGCCGAACCGACGTCTGCCCAGATCCCAATCGATGCCGATCGGAATGCCGGCATACTTTCCGTGATGACCCGGACACCGTTGGCAAGCGTAGTCTTACGGTACATCGATACAGCTCATTTTAAACCGTTACGCGTCCAGTCCTGGTCCCAGAACACGCCGGCGCCCCGGCGCATGCGCCCTACGAGCGCCGCAGAGCTTTCTCCGCGTATCACGCTCAGTGTAAAAACGGTCCGCGAAGTCGGCTTGGCGAGATCCCCGGCGACGACGACGTCCTTTCCCACCCGCAGGGGCACGGTTGCCCAAACGTCGACCTCGTCGACGGGCGAGGCTGCAAAGGAACGATCGACCAGTGAGGCCACTTCTGCGATGAACTGGTCCCTGGTCAGCGAGTGATGAAACCGCACGCCGGAGATACGCAATCCGGCGACGTCGTGGCCGGCGATGCCGTCGGCGTACACGTTGAGCACTTGAGCCGGCCACTCCGTTGCAAAGAGCGCGCGCCCAATCCGAATCGCAACCGGCCTAGCATTTCCGGCCGCACGCGCCACGGCATCCGTGCGATCCACCGACGGGGGCGCCGTCGGGAAAAGCACCTGCGCCACCAGCGCCAACAGACTAATAACTTTGAGCAAAATACGCGTTCGCTATCGCCGGTTCGCCGCACGCGACGCATCGGCTTCCGGGCTCTTGTAACGCGCGCATATTCCGCGTGGTCGCACTGGTCGTGGCCTTCACGTGCGCCTCGCACTCGGGCCGGCCGCACCAGGGGATGTCAAGCATACCGGCACGGCTGCGGCACATCTCGAAAAACCGCTCGCGTTCGCTCACCGTGTACGTGTGCGAGGACAAGAATGAAGCTGCCTGCGCGTACAGCGCGTCGTGTATCTCGTCCAGCACTGCACGAAGACGCGTCCCCAGCGCATCGAATCCAATGGTCAACTTCGCACCGTCTTCGCCTTTATTCTTATCTCGGCGCACGACCGTGGCACTTTCATTGGCAAGATCGCGCGGGCCGATCTCGATTCGAACCGGAACGCCGCGCAATTCCCACTGCGCATATTTCCATCCCGGCGTCTGATCGCTGTCGTCGACGCGCACGCGGTAGCCCTGTGCGCGCAACATTGCAGCAAGCTGGTGCGCCTTTTCCACCGGCGCGCGATCGTCGCCTCGAACGATCGGTACGAACACGGCCTCCACCGGCGCGAGTTTGGGCGGGATGCGAAGTCCGCGGTCGTCGCCATGCGTCATAATCGTCGCGCCGAGCATGCGCCACGACATACCCCACGACGTCGTGTACGCGTATTCAATCTGCTGATTCACATCGGTGAACTTGATGTCGTACGCACGGCTAAAGTTTTGACCCAGATCATGCGATGTCGCGGACTGCAGCGCTTTGCCGTCCGGCATCAGTGCCTCGATGGAATACGTTTCAACCGCTCCGGGAAAGCGTTCGCTGGCGCTCTTGACTCCCGCATACACCGGTACGGCCGCGACGTTTTCCGCGAACTCTTTGTACACGCCCAGCATTCGCTCGGTCTCCTCGCGCGCTTCTTTTGCCGTGGCATGCGCGGTGTGGCCTTCCTGCCACAGAAACTCCATCGTCCGCAAAAACGGGCGGGTTGCCTTCTCCCAGCGCAAAACGTTGGCCCATTGATTGATGAGGATTGGCAGATCGCGGTGCGATTGGACCCATTCCGCGTACATCACGCCGATAATGACTTCTGAGGTCGGCCGGATAGCCAGACGCTCTTCCAACACTTCCTTACCGCCCTGCGTCACCCACGCGACTTCAGGAGCAAAACCCTCGACGTGCTCGGCCTCGCGCATCAACAAATGTTCCGGAATCAGCAACGGAAAATACGCGTTTTCATGTCCGGTCGCCTTAAAGCGTTCGTCGAGGTGACGCTGCAAATTTTCCCACATGCCATAGCCGTTTGGACGCAATACCACGCATCCGCGTACCGGTGAATAGGAAACGAGCTCGGCTTTCAGACACACGGCGGTGTACCAGGCGGAAAGATCGGCCGCTTTCGGTGGAACTTCCTTGACGAGCGGGGCTTGGGCTTGGGACATGACCGGGCCCGATTCGGAGAACTCGCGAGCGGCGCCTGCAGAATGAGCGCGCGCGTTCAAATGAGAAGCAAGCGCGCATGCCCAAACTGACCCGCATCTATACCCGCACGGGCGACGACGGCACAACGGGCCTGGTGGGCGGCGCACGCGTAAAGAAAAATGATCTTCGCATCGACTCGTACGGAACACTCGACGAGCTTTCCAGCGTTAT
>DASRSF010000295.1:0-11908 GCA_035656615.1 Vulcanimicrobiaceae bacterium
AACCCGGCGGCACGCATTTCCGAACGCACTGGTCGCCGATCTTGGCGCTGCTCTGGCCCCTTATCCGTATGACGCATTCACCGCTCAGCCTGCAGATTGCGCAAGTTGTGCTTATTGCGCTGACGGCCGTTCCGCTCTACCGGCTGATCGAGCGATACGCCGGCACAGCATGTGCGTTACGTTGCGCCTGGCTCTGTTTGCTTTATCCACCGCTGCTCGCTAATGCGTTTGCCGAGTTTCACGAGCTGGCATTTTACCCGGTGCTGACGCTTTCGTTGATATGGGCTGCCGATCGCGCGCGATGGGGTTGGTTCGCTGTTTTCGCCGCACTGCTCGTGCTCGTTCGTGAAGATGCCTGCCTGGATTTGGCGATCATTGGGATCGCGCTTGCCCTCGTCGGTGCATCCGCCCGTCAAAAAAGCGCGCGTGGACTATTGTACGGCGAGCCCATACAGCCGCTCGCGCTGGCGGCCGCGGGAACCTCGCTAACATTACTTGCGGCGGGATCGCTGGCTTTTTATGCGGGCGTGGTTTTGACGCGTCTGGGTCCGTGGGCACCCTCGCATTTTTATCAATATGCTTTTGCGCGCGGCCCGCTGCAAACGGCGCTGAGTATCTTCACGCATCCGGTAGACCTGTTACGCGCGGTTGCGACCCGCGGACGTTTAACGTATCTGCTCGAAGCGTTTGTTCCGTTGGCACTTTTGCCGCTGCTCACGCCCTGGACGCTGCTCGCTCTTCCGGCATTCGCGGGCATCTTACTCTCAAGCGACCAAAGCGTGTGGCGGATGGGAATGCATTACGTGTTGCTATGGGCTCCGTGGATGGTGCTCGCCGCTTCATTTGCGCTGGTCCGTCTTGCGCAGCGCCGCTCGGAACGCATCGCACGAATTTGGTGGCGCGCGGCGATTTCGCTTTGCGTTGTATTTTTAATCGCGTTCAACCCGATGCACCCGGCGCATTATCTGCGTGCCGAACCCTACCAGCACTCCGCGGATGTGATGCGTGCGTTCGCATGCGTTCCGCGCGACGCCGAGGTGGTTACGCACGACGAATGGTTCGCGCACGAAGCGATAGCGTATCCGAATTCTTCAGAAATCCCCGACCGGCTAGGTTCCTATCGCGGGTACATCGTGTACGGCAGTGATTGGCAGAGCGGGCATTTTTTGAAGGTCAAACCGCAAATCGAAGCGGGCGTACGCGCCGGAACGCTGCTGCCCGTGTGCCGCTTCGGGTCAGTTGCAGTCGTACGAACGCGTTAACGGTCGTGAAATGTACCGCGCTTGGCGGACGTATCGAGTTCCAAATCGTCCAGCAAGTAGTAGACGATCTTCCGGTCGTCAAAGCCCACCTTTGCCAGCTCCCGCCCGTTAATGGTGACGACTTCATGGATGTGGCCGGTTTGACCGGCGTAGCGGTAGTTCACTTCCGTGTACGCAGGGTCGTCTTTTTTGGGATGGGGAGTTGCTTTGACACCGCGAAGCGGGGTGTTGTGGCGATGCATGCGAATCGGCTTCGCCAGCCGCCTTGGCGCACCTCGGAGAAAGAATGATTATCGAATATCGCGGCCGCGTGCCGAAGGTCCATCCCACCGCTTTTGTCGCGCCCACCGCCGTCCTGGTCGGTAACGTGGAGATCGGGCCCGAATCGAGTATTTGGTTTGGGGCGGTATTGCGTGGTGACAACGGTCCCATTCGCATCGGCGCCCGAACCTCGATTCAGGATAACGCCGTCGTGCACGTCAGCGAACATGGACAAACGCTCGTCGATGACGACGTTACCGTCGGCCACTGCGCCGTAATGGAAGATTGTCACATCAAAAACCGCGCGCTCATCGGCAGCAATGCCGTCGTTTTGGGCGGCGCCACGGTGGGGAGCGGTTCATTGATCGCGGCCGGCAGCGTGGTGGGCGAGCGAGTGCACATTCCCGACGGCATGCTGGCAGCGGGCGCTCCGGCGAAGGTAAAGAAACCGATCGAGGGTGAGGCTGAAACCTGGATCGAGATAAGCGCGGGCGAGTATGTCCGTCTTTCGCGTTCGTACTTGGCGGCCGGCATCGGAACGCAGAAATAGACCGCGACAAGACATACCGCTCGGTTCCCCGAATGTCTGCAGCGTGAACAACGTCAATGACTTGACGATTCGAGCCGCGACGGTAAACGGCTCCGGCAGCCAATCGGCAAATCTCGTGCTGACCAACGCAATATTCCGGCTTGGGATACCGGTCGCACCGAAAAATGTCTTCCCCTCGAATATCGAAGGATTGCCGACGTGGTTCGACGTGCGCGTCTCCCCGCAGGGGTATCAATGCCGCAGCCGCCATATCGACATCTTGGTCGCGCTGAATCCGGCGACGTGGCAGGCGGATGTGGCCGACGTTACGCCGGGCGGCGTCATCGTCCATGAAGCCGCGTATCCCATCAGCGCGCAGACGGCGCGCGACGACGTTACCTATTATCCCGTGCCGTTCGCGAAACTGGCCAAGGAACACGTTTCCGACGGAGCAATGCGCAAATACCTCACCAACATGCTGTACGTCGGCGTTCTGGCGCAAATTCTGGAGATTCCGATCGATGCCTTAGAAGCGGCACTGCGATCGCAATTCAAGCGCAAGCTCAAAGCGGTCGAAACGAATCTGGAGGCCATTCGCATCGGTATCGAATATGCCGGCGCTAATCTGAACAAAACGGACGCGTACCGGCTCGAGCGAATGACCGGTAAGACCGAAGGTCTCATGCTGATCGACGGCAACAGCGCCGCAGCGCTGGGCTGCGTTATGGGAGGCTGCACCGTCGCCGCTTGGTACCCGATTACACCGTCTTCGTCGCTATGCGAATCCTTTATCGCGTATTGCGATCGGTTCCGCGTGGATCCGCAAACGGGCGAACGCAAAGCGGCAATCATTCAAGCGGAAGACGAACTTGCGGCGATTGGTATGGTGTTCGGCGCGACATGGGCCGGTGCGCGCGCCATGACCTCGACCTCGGGGCCTGGCCTATCGCTAATGGCGGAATTCGCCGGACTTGGTTACTACGCCGAACTCCCGGGCGTCATCTTCGACGTGCAGCGAGCGGGACCGTCAACAGGACTGCCGACACGCACCTTACAAGGCGATATTCAGTTCGCGTACACGCTTTCCCACGGCGACACGAAGCATATCGTCTTGCTTCCGTCCACCGCTGCGGAGGCGTACGAGTTTTCGATGCAGGCGTTTGACTTGGCCGATCGCTTTCAAACGCCCGTGTTCGTGCTCAGCGATCTGGACCTGGGTATGAACCTTTGGATGACGCGTCCGCTTGAATACCCCGAGAAACCGTTCGATCGCGGTAAAGTGCTGGACGCTAACGCCCTGGAAAGCGTTGAAGCGTGGGGACGCTATAAAGACGTCGATGCGGACGGCATTCCATACCGCACGGTTCCCGGCACGCAGCACCCGCTGGCCGGGTACTTTACGCGCGGTTCGGGTCACGACGAGTCGGCGCGTTACTCTGAAAACCCCGAAGTGTACCGCGCGAATCTCGATCGTCTCTCGCGCAAATACCAAACGGCACGAAGCGCCGTACCGCAACCCCTCATCGAGGAAGCCGGCCATCCGGCCGCCATCATCGCGTTCGGCACGACCCATCACGCGGTCGTGGAAGCGCGCGATCAATTGCGCGGGTCGCAACTTAACACCGATTATCTGCGAATTCGGGCCCTCCCGCTTTCACAGGGCGTCGTCGATTTCATCGAACGGCACGAGTGCATCTACGTCGTTGAACAAAATCGCGACGGGCAAATGTACTCAATTCTGCGCAGCGAATTGCCGGCACATCTGGTTGAGCGCGTACACTCGGTGCGTCACTATAATGGCGTACCGATTGATGCCTACGCTATTGCCGGGCCGCTGCTCTCCGAACAGCAAATGGTAACAGCATGAGCACCGACGCCCCGGCGAATGTCAACATCATCGGCCTCACGCGTGAGGTTTATAAAGGCTCCGCGAGCACATTATGCGCGGGGTGCGGCCACAACTCGATAACGAATCATTTAATCAAAGCGCTGTACGACTACGGCGTCGATCCGTACAAACTTGCCAAGATGAGCGGCATCGGCTGTTCCTCCAAAACACCGGCCTACTTCGTGGATCGCGCGCACGGTTTCAACGGCGTTCACGGGCGCATGCCCTCAATTGCCACCGGAGCCAAGCTGGCAAACCGGGAACTGATGGTGCTCGGTGTAAGTGGTGACGGCGACACGGCAAGCATCGGCCTGGGCCAATACTGCCACATGATCCGGCGCAACGTCGACTGCACGTACATTATCGAGGACAACGGCTGCTACGGGCTGACCAAAGGCCAATTTTCGGCCACTGCGGATCGCGGTTCCGTGCTCAAGAAGGGGCAAGTCAACGAGTTCGAAACGATTGACGTGTGCGGGATTGCCGTAGAACTGGGCGCGACCTTTGTAGCGCGTTCGTTTTCAGGCGATGGTAAACAATTGATACCGCTTCTTCAGGCGGCGTTCGCCCACCGCGGCACAGCGGTGCTGGACGTGATCAGTCCCTGCGTGACCTTCAACGATCATGAAGGCTCGACGAAAAGCTACGCCTATGTGAAGGAACACCATGCAGTGCTGCACACTCCCGATTTCATTATCGGCGCGAAAGAAATAACGGTCGACTACGAGCCGGGCACAGCTCAAGAAATCGAATTCGAAGACGGAAGCCGCATCATTTTACGAAAACTCGATCTCGATTACGATCCGACCGATCGCGTGCAAGCGCAGCGGGTAATGTACGAAGCGCGAGCGCGCGGGGAACTCGTCACCGGACTGCTCTACGCGAATACCGGCGCACGTGATTTGACGACGCGCGAGCGTCTTCCGCATACGCCGCTTGCGCAGCTGCGGGAAGACGATCTGCGAATCACCCGCGAAGATTGGAACGCACTGATGGAGTCCTTTGTATGAGAAGTAGTTCTGCAGCCGGACTTGTTTGCTTGGCCGGCATCGCCGCACTAACGGCCTGCGGCGGAGGCGGAGGGTCTGGACCGCACCCGACTCCAACGCCGAGCAGCTCCGCGCTCATGTATGTGGCCGACTCCGGCAATAACGCGATCTACGAGTTCCCGCGCAACGCTAAGGGCGTCGCATTGCCGGCAACGACCATCCAAGGGGGAGCCACGCTATTAAACGCGCCGTTTCCGATCGCCGTGGATTCGCTCGGAAATATATGGGTCGGCAACACGTCGCCTGCGGAAATTCTGGAGTTCTCACCGGCGGCTACCGGCAACGCCGCACCCGCTGCGATCATGACGATCAGCAGTCAAGGTATCCCCGGAGCGCAGCCCATCGCCGGGCTCACCTTTGATGCTACCGGGAATATGTACGTCGCAACGGGCCCCGATAATCAGCTGTTCGTCTATGCAAGTCCGGGCAACGGCACGCCGGTGCCGACCAGAGCGATCGGCGGGATCGCGACGCAAATCAACATCGCACAGGGCGTGGCCGTAGACGCAAACGGCGACATCTATACCGCCAGCACCGGCTCAAACGCTATTCTCGTTTTCGGGCCCAGCGCCAACGGCAACGTTGCTCCGATTCGTGTCATCGCCGGGACCCACAACACACTACTCGATGCGCCCTCTTACGTCGCGGTTGATTCGGCCGGTGATGTGTTCGCGCTCAATGCCGGCAGCATCATTACGGAATATGCGCCAGGTGCAAGCGGCGACGTCGCACCGATTGCGAAAATCAGCCAGCCGTCAATGGGTGGACAGATCACCTTCGATACTTCGGATAATCTCTACGTCGGGGCGATCAATAACAACCCGGGCGCCGTCTTGGTCTACCCGCCGCCCATTTCGAACGGCAGCAAACCCAACCAACTCTTACAGAGTCCGGTGTTCTCGGCACCAACTGGAGTGTTTGCGCCTTAAGGTTGCGGCTCTAAATCGCCGCGGGGTAATGCGATTCGTCGCCGTACGGTACGAACAACGTGTACTCACGTTGGAAGCGCAGCCGGACCGTGCCCGTTGGTCCGTTGCGATGCTTGGCGACAATGAATTCGGTTAAGTCCGGCTCGGCGACATCGTTGTTGTAATAGCCTTCGCGATACAGGAACGCGACCATGTCGGACTCCTGCTCGAGCGAACCCGAGTCGCGAAGATCGCTGAGCATCGGCCGCTTTTCCGTACGCGACTCCACGCCGCGATTCAACTGCGCCAGCGCGATAATAGGAACGCCCAAATCTTTCGCGGTCGTTTTGAGCGTGCGGCAAATCTCCGAAAGCTCTTCGTTGCGGTTTGCCCCTTTACTCAGGACGCCCGGGCGCAACAGCTGTAAGTAATCGACGAATACGGCCGACAGACCCCGCGAGGATTTCAAACGCCGGCAGCGGCTGCGTATTTCCGAAACGGACAGCCCCCCGGCGTCATCCAGATACATCGGAAGGTCATTCAAGACACCCATTGCGTCCGAAATCTTCTCCCAATGGTGCGGTTTGATATTTCCACGGCGCATGTCGTGCATGCTGATGCGGGCCTCGGCGCAGATGAGGCGCTGCACAAGTTCGTCATTCGACATTTCCAGCGAGAAAAACGCGACCGGATCGGTCTCCTCGCGCGCGGCGGCGACCGCCATATTCAGCGCGAACGACGTTTTGCCCATACCCGGCCGAGCCGCCAAAATGATGAAGTTGCCGGGCTGGAAGCCCGTCGTCATCTCATCGATGTCGTGATAGCCCGCGGTAAGGCCGGTACGGTCCCCACGGCTGTGAAACAGCTTGTCGATGTGCTCAAATGCGGGCTTGAGCAGGCGGCTTACTTGCGTGAACTCGCCATGCGTTTGCCGCATGCCGATCTCATAGACCAGTTGCTCGCTTTGATCGAGCGCGGCTTCGACGTCTTCTTCCTGTTCGTACCCGAGTTGCGTAATACGTGTACCGGCATGAATCAGTGAACGCAGAACCGACTTTTCGCGTACGATCTTAGCATAGTATGCCGCGGATGCCGCGGTTTGGACGGTGTCCATGAGCGCGCTCAGGTACGGTAAGCCGCCTACGTTTTCAAGATCGTTGCGACGGCGCAGCTCTTCGCCGACGGTGATCTTGTCAAGCGGCTCGCCGCGATCGTATAGATGTTGGAGCGCTGCAAAAATCGACTCGTGAACGTGGGCGTAGAAGTCGTCGGGCCGCACGATCTCGCTGACGATACCCATAATTTCGCGATCGACCAGAATCGAACCGATAAGCGCCATCTCCGCCTCGAGGTTTTGAGGAGGGATGCGATCGACGAGCGGGGCGTTCGTTATGCTCATGGGCGGGCAGATGTATTCCGTCGCCCGCGTGTCGTCCGCCTTGTGGATTTCTTGTGGAGAGTTAGCGCCCGAAAAGCTTGCTCGACCGAAGCTATCGGAATGACGTCGATGCCTGCAAGCGCGCGGTCTATCTCGTGAAGGTTTTCCTTGGGCACCAGCATGGCGCGCATCCCAGCCTGTCGTGCCGCGTAAAGTTTCTCGATCACTCCGCCCACCGGACGCACCTTGCCCTGAATCGAAAGTTCACCGGTGATGGCCACGTCTTGCGGAAGCGGCGTTTTCGTCAACGCCGAATAGAGCGCCAGAAAGATCGCCAAGCCCGCGGACGGACCATCGATATTTCCGCCGCCGATGACATTGATGTGCAGATCGTAATTTGCCGTATCGAGCCCCGTTACCGCGCGCAGCACTGCCGCTGCGTTAAAGACGCTGTCTTTTGCCATTGCGCCGGCGGCGTCGTTGAAGCGAACGTTGCCCTTTCCGGGAGAAACTGCCGTGAATGCAACCGCTTCGATCTCGATGATGCTGCCCAGATAGTGCAAAACGCCCAGTCCGAAGGTTTTTCCCACCTCGCGCGTTGCGCGTCCTTTCACGATCGTATGCTGAACAAGACGGCTGGACTGCACGACGTCGCGCACATCGTCCTCGGCAATCGTGACTTGCTTCTTCTCTTCAGCAGAATTCGGCTTACCGGCGTTGCGGTAAAGGGCATGACCGTACGCATCGGCCACGACCTGCACGGCGGCCCGTCCTTCGATCGTATACGAGGCAATCAATGGCGCTACGCCGCGTGCGGCTTTTGCTCCTAAGCGCTTGATGGCCGCGTTGACGATGGTGACGATTTGGTGCTGGGTGAGCGGTTCAAAATACACGGCGGCACACCGCGACCGGATGGCGGGGTCGATATCGCTGGGCTCGCGAGTCGTTGCGCCGACCAAAATGAAATCGGCCGGCGCGCCTTCGCGAAATAGCCGTTTGATATATTCGGGGACGTTAGGCGCGCTCTCGTCGTAATACGATGATTCGAACGTTACACGCTTATCTTCGAGCACCTTAAGCAATTTGGTCTGCAGCAGCGGGTCCATTTCGCCGATTTCATCGATGAACAGCACCCCGCCGTGGGCACGTGTCACCAAGCCGAGCTTTGGTTCGGGAATACCGCCTTCGGCAAACTCGCGCCGGCTGCCCTGATAGATCGGATCGTGAACGCTGCCCAAAAGCGGGTTGGTTGTTTCACGGGGATCCCAGCGCAGCGTGGTTCCGCTTGCCTCCACGAACGGCGCGTCTTTCGCGAACGGCGTATATGCGCGCGCCTTGGCAACCTCCAGCGCGAGGCGAGCCACGGTCGTCTTGCCGACGCCCGGCGGCCCATACAAAATGACGTGCTGGGGGTATGGCGAGGACAATTTGGAGAGCAGCGAACGAATCGCGGCGTCCTGACCCACGACCTCCTTCAACGACTGCGGGCGCACCAGACGCAGCGCGGAGGCCGCCAAGCCTTTTCCGCTGAGCTTCTCGAGTTCGTCGAGCTTCTTCTGTGTTACCGGCGTCTCCGGCCCGGCGTCCTCGCGCAACGCCTCCATCTTCAGATCTTTCAAGTAATCCTGATGACGCTCGACCATCTTACTGTTGATCTTGCGTTCGATGGAGTCTTCGACGCTTTTCTGCGCTATGAGATCCGCCAGCCGCTCTTCGACCTCGGAGATGACGCGCCGCGAATTTGCCCTGCCCGTTACCCGTTCCAACGTGGGATCCTCAAAAACCAAGCGTTGCAAGGCACAGATGCGATCCGGCAGCGCGTGCGAACGCATGAGTTTGAGGGCGTTCATTTTGCCCGCACGCAAAACGAGCTTATCGGAGCCTATCGTGTTGGCGAGTACGTCATACAGCGCAGAGACGTACCGGCTCATCTCCTCTTCGCTGCTGAAGCGGCGACGGAACCGGGCGACGTAAGCGTCTTCTCCGGAGACCGGCACGCCGTGCCTACGCTGCGACGACGCTGACCGTCGTCTTTGCGATGATGTTCTTGCCCAATCGAATCTCGACGGGATACGTTCCCAAGGCCTTGATGTTGCTGCGCACTTCAATCTTGTGCTTGTCGACCGCGATGGAGAACGTATCGGAAATCGCCGTGGCGATGTCGGCATTGGTTACCGTACCGAACAACTTGCCGTTGCCGCCGGCTTTTGCGCGCACCGCCACCGGCTTGCTCTCCAAGAGCTCCGCAAGACGCTTGGTCTGGTCCAAAGCGGCGGCTTCGCGCTTTGCCGCGGCCTTTTTTTGTTCTTGCAGCATGGTTATCGCGCCCTTGTTCGCCTCGGTTGCAAGGTTACGCGGCAACAAGAAGTTGCGCGCATACCCCTCCGCGACGTCCACAATCTGACCTTTTTTACCAAGCGCCTTAATATCGCTGAGCAGAATGAGCTTCACAAATTACCTATTCGGTTACGAAGGGAAGGAAAGCGATGACGCGGGCGCGTTTGACGGCGATGGTTAGCATACGCTGATGCTTGGCGCAATTGCCCGAGATGCGGCGGGGCAAGATCTTACCGCGCTCAGAGATAAATTTCTTGAGCCGGCCTACGTCTTTGTAATTGATTTCCAGTGCCTTGTCCGCACAAAAATTACAAGGCTTGCGCTTAGGGCGGCGTTCTTTCACCGCGCGCTTGGCTTTGGTCGCCATTCTATTGTCCTTTCACTAGGTGGTTAATGGCCACATCACCAGATCAGGTGCGTGACCCTAGCGAAGTGACGCGCCTAGGAGCGCGCCACTACCATGCGTGCATGGATTTGGGTCCGGGAAAACGCTATCGAGTATAGCGGCTCCCGGACCCGTTGACTACCCCTGATCTAGCGAACATGTGTTCGCTACTGGTTTAATTACACCCGTTCGAGGTGAGCAGCACATACCCGTCATCGGGTCCTATGGTCAGGGGGACGCTTCGGCCGAACAAGTCATGGTAGGCGTGTCCGGAGGGCAGATGGACCGACTGGCTGCTTACCGATCCGGCGTTCACCGCGACCACTGCGTTGGAAAAGCGACGGTAGAAGATGCCGGGGCTGGACGAATCGGCGTAATAGGCGCCGCACGGCGCTCCAACGTTCGTTTGGTATTCGTTGTGCCATTGCTCTAGGCCGTAACCTTTCGCACTAGCAGCGAAGAGCGACTCGGCTTGGCGGTTGGCCATGAGGTACGTTGCAACCGAGTAGTCGATTTGCGGCGTGCCGATGGACAGTTGGCCCCAGTTCGCGTTCATCATGACGGCGACGCCGTGCTGCTGCGCATAGGTAGCCCAATTATTGCGCATCGTGAAGCTGCCGATGGTTTGCACCTTCGGACGTCCGTAGTCGATGTAACCGGTTTCATCCAAGTCCGCATCGACGTTGGCCAAAAGCGTCATCTCATTGGCAGTGAGTTGTCCGGCGGGGTGATTCACGAGCAACTTCAAGTGATAGCTCGCGAGCGTCGGATCCGTAGTCAGCAGCGAGTGCGCGATCTTCACCCACGCCACGACGTCGTTCGCCCAGTTCGGATCGGTGTTCCCGGTATAGCGGCGTACGAAGTTGCCGTTCTGATAGATGCCGCAGCCATAACCGCCGGCGAAGCCTTCGTCGGCTTGCCAAAACGTCGTTTCGTCGATGGCGAGCGCGCGATATCCGAGCTTGTGCGCGTAAGTTGCCATCAAACGAATCTGATACGCGACCACCGCCGGGTTGTGCACGTCGAGCGGGACGTTGTTCAGACCCGGAACCCATGCGGGCGTAGTTGTCGGCGTTCCCGAGGACGCGCAGGCGTACAGGATCCAGTCGGGATGCGTTGACTTCCATTGAGAAAGCGTTTTTCCGATGGCGCCCCAGCCGGTGGGGCTTTCGTCGGTTTCCAGCGCGTTGTAGTACGCCGTTTGCAAGGACGGGTTGCTGTCCAGCCACGCCGTGCCGATGTTGTTGCGCGAGCCCCATACGGAGGTATAGCGCCAACCGTGCTGCGATGCGGCACTCTGAGGGATGTAGCCGTTCGCGGTGTCGTCAAAGACTTGGAACGCGCTGATCTTGCCCCAGCTGCTCGGCATGAAGTCCGTTGCCGGCGGACTTCCGGGCGCTTGCGTCGGCACCGGTGTCGGCACCGGGGTAGGTTTCGCCGTCGGTTTCGCCGTCGGTTTTGCCGTCGGTTTTGCCGTGGGGGCAACCGTGGGTTTCGCCGTGGGCGCAACGGTCGGGACGGGCGTCGGTGGCAAGGTTGGAACTGCCGTTGGAACGATCGTCGGAACAGCCGTAGGAACGATCGTCGGAACTATCGTCGGCACGATCGTCGGAACCGATGTCGGCACGCTGGTCGGAACCGATGTCGGCGCGGCCGTCGGAAGGTCAGTTGGAACTGCGGTTGGTGCGGACGTCGGATCCGCGGACGGATCCGCGGTGGGCGTGGTTGACGGTGACGGATTGGGGCTGGGCGCAGATGTTTGCGTAATATCCTCTGCGACCACCGTTCCGCCCGCAGCGCCGACGCCGTCCACCTGGACGTACTCGCCGGTGAAGGGCTTATCGCCCGTATACTTCGTGGAGTAAATCGGGAAAATTTGCGTTTGCACGCCGTTCGCGGTGATCGTAAATC
>DASRSF010000296.1:0-7038 GCA_035656615.1 Vulcanimicrobiaceae bacterium
GACGGACTGTACAAATCGACCGACGCGGGGCGAACGTGGCGTAAATTGCAGGGAAACGGCCTGCCAACCGGCACGCTCGGACGCATCGGCGTTACGGTTGCCCACGGCGGCCGTCGCGTTTACGCGCTTATTCAATCGAAACCGGGACTTCTGTGGCGAACCGACGACGCCGGTCACAGCTGGCGCATGATGTCGGCCGACACGCTTATCGATCAGCGTCCATTCTACATGAGCCGCCTCGCGGTCGATCCGTCAAATCCCGATCGCGTTTGGTTCGCATCGGAAAATCTCATCGAAACCTCCGACGGCGGCAAGACGTACCGTGACGTGCATCAAGCGTTGCATCAAGACCATCACGACTTTTGGATATCGCGTGACGGCCGCCGAATCATTGAAGCCGATGACGGCGGCGCACCCATCTCGATCGACGGCGGCAGGCGCTGGGACTGGCGGTTCAACGTCGTACTCGCCCAAACATATCATATCGGTTACGACGAGCAGCAGCCGTATCATGTCTGCGGCGGCTTTCAAGACAACGACAGCTTTTGCGGACCGAGTCTGTCGCTCAGTCCGCTCGGAATCTTGAATAGCGACTGGCGCGACGTCGCCAACAACTCCGACGGCGTGTGGGTCTGGCCGCAGCCTGGGAACGCCGACGCCGTTTGGAACGTCGGCATCAACGAGCTCAATGGTCAACTCGGAATCTTCGACTTGCGCTCCCGCCAGAATTACGATATTACCCCCAGTGTCACGGATACCAATGGACGCGCCCTTGCCGGCTTACCGTACCGTTTCAATTGGGAAGCTCCGCTGATATTTTCGGCGCGCCGCCCGAACCTGGCGTATTTCGGCGCGAATGTCGTCTTTGCGACCAATGACGACGGCCGCACCTGGCAAATCATCAGTCCGGATCTTACGCGCAACGACCCGTCCAAGCAGCAAGTCGCCGGCGGCCCAATCAACACCGACGTATCCGGTGCCGAATTTTACGACACGCTGTTGGATATTGCGCCCTCGCCGATCGACCCGAACGAAATCTGGACGGGTTCGGACGATGGCCTTGTCCACGTCACACTGGACGGCGGAAGTCATTGGAAAAACGTTACGCCTCCGGCACCGCCGTGGGGCCGCGTCGAAAGCGTTGAACCATCAGCATTTTCGGCCCGGCGCGCGTACGCCGTCATCAACCGGAACCTTCTAGCCGACAGGCAGCCGTACGTCTTTGTGACGGATGATGCCGGAACAACATGGCGCCGCATTGACGCGAGCCTGCCGCGCGAGCAGTACGCGCACGTCATACGCGAAGATCCCGTTAACCCGCGCGTCCTGTACGCGGGCCTGGAGCAAGGCGTCTGGTTCTCGCCCGACCGCGGAGAGCACTGGCGAAGCTTACAACTCAACATGCCTGCGGTGGCGGTCCACGATCTGCGAATCCACCCGCGCGAACACGACCTTATTGCCGGAACGCATGGGCGCGGACTATGGGTTCTGGACGACCTTACGCCGATAGAACACATCGCCCAAAACGAAGGCGCAGGCGAGCCGCGCTTGTTGCCGGTGCGTTCGGCGCACACCTGGTACATCTGGTGGTGGAACGGCTACGGCACGCATGACGACGAATGCTGCGCTGCGGCGGATCAATTCAGCGGCGCGGATCCGCCGTATGGTGCGCTTATCTCATATTATCTGCCCAAATCCGTTTCGCAAGCGACGGTCCGCATCACGCAGGCCGCGGGACGCCTCATTCGCACGCTGCCCGTTCCCGGTACGGCCGGGCTTCATCGAATGTCGTGGGATTTAGGCACCGAGCCGCCCGTACCTTGGCATGCTACCGCCGAATGGAACCGCGGCCCGGACACAGGCGCGACTGTGGTTCCCGGCGTGTACACCGTAACGCTTACGGCGGGCAAGTACGCCGAACGCGAACCGGTTGACGTTGCGGCGGATCCGCGCGCGGCCTGGTCACAGTCCCAGTACGTCGACCGCTACAATTTCGTACAGCAGCTCAACGACGAGCTTTCGGCGATTGATTCGGCCCTGAACCGCTTGGACGCATGGCGCGCGCACGCTTCTCCGCGCGTTCAAAGTGAGATAGTTGATGTTTACCGGATGTTCACTTCAGGAGCTCGCAACTCTGAAGACGACATGTTTGCCCCGGACCGCCTGCGCGAACGCCTCACGATCCTCCAGGGCGACATCGCGCTTTCACAAGGACCGCCGCTTCCCGCGCACATCCGCGAAGCGGCGTTGATTCGTGCCGAATACGAGCGTGCTATGATTGCTTATCACCGGTTGCTCTCCGCAAACGGCCTGTCTGCATCGGGAGATACCCTATGAAACATCTTGCGTACACCGTACTCTTGGTCTTTGTCATGAACGGCAGCGTGCTGGCGGGAACCACCGGCGGCATTAGCGGCACGGTCGTAGATTCCTCGAGCGGCGCGCCCGTAGCAGCGGCACGCGTCACGGTGACCAGCCCCTCTGAAACGGTTTCGACCACTGCGGACTCGAGCGGCCACTACGTTTTTTTATCGTTGGCTCCGGACGAGTACACGGTTAGCGCGGCATACACAGGATACGATACCGCGTCCATTTCCGGCCTCGCCGTTCTTGCGGACGCTACGCAAATCGTGCGCATCCCGTTGCACAAGTCTCTCAAAACGATCGCCAACGTTCGTTCGCTCAGTTCGGCAAGTCTGGTGCGGCCGGGCACGACGGCCGATATCTATTCGATCAATGCCGCTGCGCAAGAGCGCACCAACGCCTTGGGGGGCGGCGGCAATTTGAGCAGTGCGTATTCGGCGATCGCGGCCGTCCCGGGCGCGTACGTGCCCTCGAACCAAAGCGGTTACAACCAGGCCGTGCACGTGCGCGGCGGCGATTCCAGCGAAGTCGGATATGAGTTCGACGGCATCCCGATTAACCGCGGCTTCGACAATTACGTCGGCGGCGGAGAGTCATCGCTGGGTCAACTCGAATTACAGGTATATACGGGCGCGACACCGGCAAGCGCGGAGGCTCAGGGACTTGCGGGGTTTATAAACCAAGTCATCAAGACCGGAACGTATCCGGGAACCGGCAGCCTGAGTTTGAGTGCCGGCACGCCCACGTTTTATCATGAGGCGATGGCTGAGGCAGGCGGCTCTTCGCCGAACCGGCTGTTCAGCTACTATGTCGGATTAGATGGTTATAACCAAGACTATCGCTACATCGACCAATTCGACGGAGCTTCGCTTTCCAATACCTTCGGCCCGCCGCTGGACCAATGCCAGCCCACGCCGCTTCCGCCGAATTCACCAGCGTCATGCTTCACCAACGGAGCTCCGAACGTCAGCGCAGCGGGCGAGCCGGGATATATACTGGGCCCGATGCCGTTTGGTTTTCTGCCATCAGCGAGCGTCATGGGAAGAACGACGGTCGCCAATATACACTTCGGCATTCCGCACAAAAACGACAGTTTGCACGACGACGTTCAGCTGCTGTATGACGTAAATTCCATAACGACTCCTTTATACGTTTCGGCGCTGGACGAGGGCCTGAACAACTTCCAAGGACAGTTATACTATCCCATCGGCACGCTGCCGTACTACAGCGACAGCTACCAGTATACCGGGCCCGTGGGCAGTTTCATCAATGACTCCGCTGCATCGCAAGTCAGTCCGTATTTCTTTCCGTCCTCGCCGACCAATCGGGCCATGTTCGCACCCATTCCGCTTACGGCGCGCGATCAGCAATACAATAACCAAGACATCGTCAAGCTGCAGTACCAGCGCAACTTCTCGGGCAACGCATACCTTCGCGTGTACGGTTATACGTACTATTCGGATTACGTGGGAACCGGCGCCGTTTCATCCTGGCAGCCCATCGTGGGGTTTGATTCCAACGACTACGAGCTCAACTCGCACACCCGCGGCGTCAGCGCGTCCTTTGCCCAGCAACTGAGTGCGGAGCATCTGCTTTCGGCCCAGGCATCCTACACGACCGCAACCTCGCTGCGCATGAACAATACGCAGATGTACGATCCGGGGGACGCGTTTGCAGTGGTGGTGAACCCGAACGACCTCACGCACGGCGTCTGCTATGCGCTTAGCGGATCGGGCGGCGCAGCACAAGCCACGACCTGCAATAGCGGAAATGTGCTTAACGTCGGCGTTCCGGCAACGTTTGCGTCCCTTGCAAATACGTTCGGCGGCACGCTCACCGATACGAACGGCAACCCGCTGGATGCGGCGACCCTGGCCGGCAGTACGTGCGGCGGCGGCCCTTGCGCGTTATACAGCGTGGAGAACGGCCAATACGGTAAATACAATACCGTCAAGCCGAACTTTTGGGGCTTCTCGCTAAATGATGAGTGGCGCCCCAACGCCAACCTGGTGTTCAACGCCGGCGTGCGGTTGGATCAGTATCAGTACGTCGGCGGGAATACCGAGACGGGCGCGGCCCGGACGTTTTGGTTTAACGCATTCAACAACGACACGTGCTATAACACGCAGAATCTAACGCTGTACGATAAAACCACGCTGGCCGATCCCTCCGTGGTGCCCATTACCTCACCGTGTTCGGCCTACGGCCCGCAGTACGTCAACGCCGCGCTGCACAATGCGTCGGCGCAAACATACAACTATAATATTTTGCAGCCGCGCATCGGTGCTACGTGGACCATTACTCCGCAAACCGTCATTCGGGCCAGCGCAGGAAAATATAACGAGCAGCCCTCGGGGGCCTACGAGCAGTACAATGCCTTGCAGCAGAACCTGCCGGACGCTCTTGTGCCATTCTATTCGTTGGGCTTCAACACGCCGGGTCATGAGGTGCGGCCGCCGATTTCGTACAACTATGACTTCTCGTACGAGCGGCAATTCAAAGGTACGGATATGGCGATCAAAATCACGCCGTTCCTGCGGCAAACGCACGACCAGATAGAAAACTTCTATCTCGATATCAAACAAGGTTTCATCTCCGGACTCAATGCGGGCAACCAAACGTCCTCCGGCGTCGAATTGGCTTTTACCAAGGGAGATTTCAACCGCGACGGTTTTGCGGCGCAGTTGGGCTTTGCGTACACCTACGCCAAACTCAAATTCAGCTCGCTGCCGAACGGGACGACGATTCTAAGTCCGATCAACGCGGACATACAGACCTACAACGCGTACACGTCGTACTGCGGTTCGCATCCCTCGGATAAGCGTTGCGGTGCGACCACTACGGGCGTCGCCGCGGCTGCCTGTTACACCGCCTCCGGCGCACCCGATCCGGCGTGCGCCTCGGGCGACATCGCAAATCCCTATTGGAACGCGCCGGTGCAATCGCTGCTCGATCCCAATGCATACTATTTGCCGTACTCCACGATTCCCGGGGGTATCGGCACCGGAGTAAATGCGTACACCTATCCGTACGTTGCTTCGTTGATTCTACAGTACAAGTACAAGAAGTTCACCGTCACGCCCTCGTTCCAGTTCATGGCCGGCAATCGCTACGGTGCTCCGGAGACCATGCCCGGGATTGACCCGGCAGGCGGCTGCGCTCCGCTCGCCGGCGGGCCCGCAGGCGATCCAAGATATCCGTACGGTGCAGCGGGCGGCTCGGCGTACGACGCGACGACCTGCGCAGCCACCTTGAACGCTATTCCGGATTCATTTACGGGCCACTTCGATAATCTGGGTGAGTTTCGCGAACCCTCGCAACTGCAAATGCATCTGCGGCTTTCGTACGACTTCTCGCCGCGCGTCACCGGCGTTGTAACGATCGCGAATCTGGTTAACACGTGCTTCGGCGGTCAGCAAACCGCGTTCACGTACTACTGGAGCCACTCGGTATGCTCATATAGTTCGGTTGGTTACGGCTTGGTGAGCCCGGTAGGCAACGTCTATAATCCCGGCGACAACGTGCAAACGATCCTGAAGTATCCGTATGCACCCAACTTCGCAACCTACAATGACTTGACGAATTCCATGCTGAATCCGATGTCCGTGTACTTCAACGTCAAGGTGAAAGTATAGAGCCGGCGCCCGTGCGGGGCGGCGCGCGCTGGGCGCCCGCCCTGGCTGCTATCCCGGCCGTCATGCTGACATTTGCGGTACCCTTGGTGAATCGCACCGAGCCCCGCATTCTTGGGCTTCCGTTTTTGCTGGTGTGGATTGCGTTTTGGGTCGCTGTGACGCCGGCATTCCTCTTCGGTATTGAACGCCTTCGCGGACGCGCGCCGTGAGCAGTCCGGCCGTCGCGCTAGGCATTATTGCGGTCATCGTCTTCGGTACGATCGTCTTCGCTATTGTGGCTGTTGGACGGCTACGCATGGATCCCCACGAGTACATCGTGGGCAGCCGTTCATTCGGAGCGCTGTTGCTGTGGATATTGCTCGCGGGAGAAATCTATACCAGCTTTACGTTTTTGGGCGCCGCCGGGTGGGCGTACGGAAAAGGGGCGCCGGCGTTCTATATCATGGCGTACGGGGCCGTTGCGTACATGGTGGGGTATTTTTACCTCCCGTACGTATGGCGTATCGGTAAAGAACGCAACCTGCTCACCTGGCCGGACTTTCTGATTGACCGGTACGGGAGCAAAACGCTCGGCATCGCGGTTGCGCTTCTGCAGTTTTTTCTTACCGTTCCATACGTCACGCTGCAGCTCACCGGTCTGCAGATACTGCTGACGATCGCGGGCTACGGACAGTACAATGCGACCGCTGCGGTGAGTATCGCATTCATGCTCATAGCGATCTTTGTTTTCACCAGCGGCCTTCGCGGCGCGGCGTGGGCAAGCATCGTCAAGGATACGCTCGTGCTTGGTGCGGTGGTGTTCGCTGGAATATATTTGCCGGTTCATTTTTTCGGCTCGCCCGCCGCCATGATTGATGCGGTGCTGTCCAAGCACCCGCACTGGATGACATTGCGTTCCTGGTCCGGCAATTACGGAACGAATTGGTACATCAGTACCGTTTTGCTCACGGGCTTGGGCTTTTTCATGGGACCGGCGAACGCGCAAGCAATCTATTCGGCACGCGATCCGCAGACAATCCGCCGAAACATGATGTTTATG
>DASRSF010000297.1:0-10873 GCA_035656615.1 Vulcanimicrobiaceae bacterium
CTTCCGTCGAGGCGTGAGCGCGGTGCGCCGTTCCAAACGCGTCGTTGACGTAGAGATCGGCTAAATCGGCGAGTTGCCGCGCAAAGGCGGGATCGTTGCGTTCTTCGCCCGGCTCAAAGCGCACGTTTTCGAGCATGACGACTTGTCCATCGCTCATCGCCTCCACGGCTTCATGCGCCGACGGTCCGACCACATCGGTCGCGAACGTGACGTCGATGTTCAAGCGCGCGGCCAGCGCGTTGGCCACCGGTTTGAGCGATAACGTTTCGACTACTTTTCCGTCCGGCCGGCCCAAATGTGAAACGACGATGACGCGGCCGCCGTGTTCGGCAATGTAGCGCAGCGTCGGCAGGCTCGCGTCTATCCGCTTGTAGTCAAGGATATTGCCGCCGTCCAACGGCACGTTCAAGTCCTCGCGCACGAGCACGCGCTTTCCCTTGACGTGGGCTTGGCGCAGCGTGTGAAACGGCTTCATGTGATTATGCGCGGGCGGGAATCTTCTCCAGCACCATGGCCGTAAGGTCCGCCAACCGGCACGAATATCCCCACTCGTTATCGTACCAGGCAGCGATCTGCACGAGGTCGCCATTCGCGCCGGTCAACGCCGAGTCGATAATCGAGCTATACGGCGAGCGCTTGAAATCGCTCGACACGAGCTCTTCCTCAGAGAAGAACACGTATTCTTTTAAGTCGCCGCCGGCCGCGCGTTTGAGGATGCCGTTCAGCTCGTCCTTCGTCGTTTCACGTTTGACTTGCGCAACCAAATAGATCATCGACACCGTTGGCGTCGGTACGCGCAGCGCAAAACCGTCGAACGTGCCCTTCACTTCGGGAATTGTCAGGTACAGCGCCTTCGCCGCCCCGGTCGAGGTCGGAATGATATTGGTTGCGGCGTTGCGCGCGCGCCGCCAATCCTTGTGCGGGGCGTCCAAAATATTTTGGTCGTTGGTGTACGAGTGAATTGTGGACATGAAGCCTTTGACCCAGCCCAGATTGTCGACGATCGGTTTGACTGCGGTCGCCAGACAATTCGTCGTGCATGACGCGTTCGAGATGATGTGGTGCTGTTCGGGATCGTAGTTGCCGTCGTTCACGCCCAGGACGATGGTGATATCCTCGCCCTTTGCCGGAGCGGAGATAAGCACTTTTTTTGCGCCCCCGCCGTCGATGTGCGCGCGCGCCTTTGCGGCGTCGGTGAAAAGGCCGGTCGATTCGATGACGACGTCCACGCCCAGATCGCGCCAGGGAAGTTTGCCGGGGTCGCGTTCGGCAAGCACCTTGATGCGTTGCTTCCCGACTACGATCGTGTCGCCCTCAACGCTAACCGCCGCGTCGTACGGCCCGTAATTCGAGTCGTACTTAAACAGATGCGCGCATTCCGCGGCGCTCGTCAGGTCGTTCACCGCTGCGATCTCCACGTCCGGGTGGCGCTCGATGAGGGCCTTGGCGAAGTTTCTCCCGATCCGGCCGAATCCGTTGATGCCGATGCGCATATCCTCTCCCCTATGACCAGCGCGCCGTTTACCGCGCGCGAAGGCCTAGTCTTTACGAGCCCGCGGTAACGTTTCCCCGCGTTGCGGAGCCTTACGCAGTTGCCGGGCGAGCCGGTTGAGCGCACCGATGCGGCTGTTCACGGTAGCTTTTGCGATTGGCGGGTTACAGCGGCGTCCCAGTTCCGCAAGACTCTCGTCGGGATGGCGAAGGCGCAACGCGGCAATCTCGCGCAGGGCCGGCGAAAGCCGATGCAACCCGTACGCGGCCGATAAAAATTCGATCACCTCGCGTGAAGCGGCGGCTGCCGCAGCGGTGCGTTCGAGGTTTGCCGCCTCCGTATTCACCAGACGGTGAATGCGGTTTTTCGTTTCCTTGAGCGCGTGAAGATCTTCCAGCCGCAGCACCGCGCCGTGCGAGCCGATTTCGGTAAGGAACTGCACGATCGCTTCGAAATCCTTGAAATACAGCACGGGATGCCCCTTTCGGCGCATCGTTTTTGGCGTAAGCCCAAGCGATCGCAGAATCCACGTGAGGCGAGTCGCTGCTTCCTGTGAACCGGCCACAAATTCCAAGTGATATCCATGCGCGGCGGCGGAGAGCGACCCAACCGCCAGGAACGCCGCGCGTCCCTCCATGACACGGTCGCAGCGGCGAACCGGTTTTCCTAACTCGCCGGCTGCGGGCGCAACCGCGATCCGGTAGACGGGCGTGCGCATAAGCCTGCGGCCGGGGATTTTTTCGATGTGGCCCCCGCGCATCAACGTACGAAACAGCCGCGCGACCGCGTTGCGCTGCGTTGTGAACACCTCGCCTTTGCCGCCGTAGAATGAGAGACCGGCCAGCAACGCGGCCCGGCAGTGCGCCGGCTCGGGGACGTCACGGGCGAGCGCGTCTTTCGTATCGCTGCTTAGGCTTACCAATCCGCGTCCTTCCGCTGATCGAGCACCTCGTACAGGTCCGCTGGCCGCACGCCGGGCGTCATTCGTAGCGGAACCTCCCGCACCCGTACCGTGACGTACCGGGTGGCGTAGTGAATCTGCAGGACATCACCCGGCTTGACCTGGTACGCGGGCTTGAGCGTGAGCCCGTCCTTCGTGATGCGGCCGTGTTCCAAAGCTTCATGCGCCTCGCTTCGCCGTTTGCTCAGCCGAGAGACCTTCATGAACTTGTCTAAGCGCATCCCACGATGTTTTTGAACGCCGCATGCTAGTCATTCCGCCGTATCATTGACATGTTGCGATATATCGCATACTTTAACGATATGTATGGGACGGGATTTGCGATGTGGCCGGGGCGCCGGCGGCGCTTCAAACGCGGCATGCTCAAGTACGTCGTGCTCAAGCTGCTGGGAGCCCAGGAGCGGCACGGATACGACTTGATGCGGCATTTTTCTGAGCAGGGCTGGGGCAGGCTAGCCGCCAGCTCGCTCTACCCCGTGCTGGCCGCGCTTGAAGAACACGGGTACATCGAAGGCCGCGACGAGAGCGGCAAGCGCACATACCGCATCACCGAGAAGGGACGTCAGCGGCTGCGCGACGTTGCGGACGACCTTGCCGGCGAACTCGACGAGGAAGAGTCTGCACCCGATCCTCCGGACGAATTGCGCGAGGCGTTGAGCAAGCTCCATGCTGCCGCCTCGCAAGCGGCTGCCTCGGCAAAGCCCGAGACGCGGGCAAAAATCGTCGAGCGCATGGATGCTGCGCGGAAAGATATCTACATGCTGCTTGCCAACGAGTAGCACATGGCGCAAGCTGCGGGGCCGGCACGCGTGCAACGCGGCTCCATAAACATTTTCGACGAGAGCCGTCCGATGTGGCGGCTCTTCGTCATGTTTTTGATTCCGCTGATTTTCAGTAACGCGCTCCAATCCGCCTCACAAACGATTTCAAGCATTTTCTTAGGGCGGCTGATCGGCGTGCACGCGCTCGCCGCCGTGTCGGCGATTTTCCCACTCATCTTTCTGTTGATTTCGTTTCTTATTGGATTAGCCAGCGGCAGCACGGTCCTCATTGGTCAAGCGTATGGTGCGGGCGAATCGCACAAAATGAAGCAGGTCGCGGGCACGACGCTTTCCGTAAGTTTTTTGTTGGGATGCGTGCTGTGCGCCGTGGGAGGCGTGTTTACGGAGCCGCTGCTGCGAGCGTTCGGCACACCGGCGGATATCCTCCACGACTCGGTCGTGTATGCGCAAATCATTTTCCTGTGGCTGCCGGCATTCTTTCCGTATCTCGCGTACACCACGTTTTTGCGTGGTACGGGCGACTCGCAGACGCCGTTTTACGCGCTTATCGTCAGCACGGTGCTCTCGATCGTTCTTACGCCGGCGTTTATTCTGGGCTGGGCGGGGCTGCCGCGGATTGGCGTTGCCGGTGCAGCGGTAGCGGGGTACATCGCCAATGCGGTTGCATTCGCCGGACTGCTCGCATATTTGCTGTACCGGCGGCATCCGCTCAGGCTGGACTTTGAGATGCTGCGCGACATGCAAATTAACTGGAGCATCCTTGGCAAAGTCGTTCGAATCGGCGTGCCCGCCGGCTTGCAAACCATTATGGTCGCGCTGGCAGAGATCGCGGTAATATCCTTTGTGAACCGCTTCGGATCAGATGCGACAGCCGCGTACGGCGCTGTGAACCAAATCATCGGTTACGTGCAATTTCCTGCCATTAGCATCGGTATAACCGCCTCGATCTTCGGTGCGCAAAGCATCGGCGCCCGGCGTAACGATAAATTGAATAGCGTTATTCGTTCCGGTGTAACGCTGAACTACATCATCGGCGGCTTCATCATCCTCATCTGCTACATCTTTGCGTGGAACATTCTGGGCTGGTTCATCACCCAGAAGCATCCGCTTGAAATCGCGCACGAACTGCTGATGATCACGTTGTGGAGCTACTTACTTTTCGGCAACACGGCCGTTTTGAGCGGGGTGATGCGCAGCAGCGGCACCGTCTTATGGCCTACGGCAATCAGCATTTTCTCGATTTGGGGCGTGGAAGTGCCGGCTGCGTATCTGCTCATGCACCGTTTCGGTATTGACGGCGTATGGATGGGATATCCGATCGCCTTTGCGATTGGTTTGGCACTGCAGTTCACCTATTATGAATTCGTGTGGAAACGAAAAGAGCACCAGCGGCTAATCTAACGCCTTTGCAATGGCTCTAGCCGTCTTATGTGACATCGTCGGCCGCTACGGCGGCACAGAACGCTATTGGGAAACGGTGCTGCCCGCATTGGCGCGCACGACGGACATCCGTTTGCTGGCGCGCGTCGTTGAAGAACGGGAACGTTTCGGAGTCCCCGCCACTGCGGTTCCGTGGTCGGATGAAAATGCCCAGCCGTCCGAAGAAGCTGCGCGGCAAGTAGCGGATTCGCTGCGCGGCTGCGCGACCGTCATCACCTCGAACGTCTTCGACGCAGCAGTGCTACATGCCGTGCGCGCTCAAGCACAGCGCTGGGTCGCGCGCATTCACGATTACCGGCCGTTCTGCCCGAACGGCAATAAAGTGTTTCCTCAGTTTCCGTCGGTTTGCACGGTACCGATGGGTGGCCCCTGTGTCGCGAACGCATTTCTTCGCGGCTGCGTTCTAGGCCCACGCGTCGAGTCGATGCGCCGCATTCGACGGCGCGTACGTCTGCGCGATGAAATCGCGAAGGCCGACGCCGTCTTGGTTTCAAGTGCCTATGTTCGAGGCACGTGCATCCAAAATGGACTCGATCCGTCACGCGTTTTCATTACGCCGCCCCCGCTTCCCGACGGCGCTTTTGCTGATACATCGCCCGCCGGTCAAGGCGTCCTTTTTTTCGGGCGTTACAACGATCAGAAGGGTCTTGCTTCGCTCATCCGGGCGATCGGCACCATTGCTGCGGACGTGCGGCCGAAACTCGTTGTTGCCGGTGCCGGCGATCAACGGGAAGAGCATCGCGGCAAAGACCTGGCTGCGCGGCTTGGCGTAACCGTTGACTGGCTTGGATGGCTACCTGCACAAGCGGTGCGCGATGAGATCGATCGCGCACGCGTCGTCGCGCTCCCCTCGTTATGGCCTGAACCATTTGGCTTAACGGGAATTGAAGCACAAGCCCGCGGCCGCCCCGTCGCCGCGTATGACGTAGGCGGCGTACGGGATTGGTTGGACGGTGGGGGCATGGCGGTTCCGCGGGGCGACGAGGGTGCGCTCGGCGCCGCTATCCAGGTCCTCATCACCGACTACGAGATTTGGACGCAGCAAGCGAAAAGCGCCCGCGAGAGTGCTGAGCGCTTTCGGCTCGCGCGCCATCTACAGGTAATGCAATCCCTCGTATCGATAGACCCTGCGCAAGGAGGGGGTCGATGAAGGTTCTCGTTATTGGGGGCGACGGGTATTGCGGCTGGGCAACCGCGCTGCACTTGGCAGACAACGGCATGCAGGTCGTCATTGCAGATAACTTCGCGCGCCGCGCCTGGGACGGACAACTGGGCGTTGCCTCGCTCACGCCAATCGCTTCGATGGACGAACGCCTGGCGTGTTGGAACTCCTCCGTTGAGCACGCGATTTCGTTCGTTCACCTGGACGTCACCGAGTACGAGCCCGTGTGCGCGTTGCTCGAGGAGATGCGGCCCGATGCGGTCGTTCACTTCGCGCAGCAGCGCAGCGCACCGTATTCGATGATCGACCGCGATCACGCGGTGCAAACGCTCGTGAACAATACCGTCGGCAACCTGAATCTGCTTTGGGCCCTCCGCGAAGCGGCTCCGGACGCGCACCTTGTAAAGCTTGGCACGATGGGTGAATACGGAACGCCGAACATCGATATCGAGGAAGGGTTCATCGAGATCACGCACAAGGGCCGCACCGATACGCTGCCGTTTCCCAAACAGCCCGGTTCGTTTTATCACCTGACGAAAGTTCACGACAGCGACCAGCTGTACTTCGTCTGCCGCGCGTGGGGTCTGCGGGCAACCGACCTGCATCAAGGGGTCGTGTACGGCGTTCATACGCCGCAAACGGCGCGCGCGCCTCAGCTCATCAACCGTTTCGATTACGATCATGTGTTCGGAACAGCACTCAATCGCTTCTGCGTTGAGGCTGCCGTGGGACATCCGTTAACGGTGTACGGCACGGGTGGACAGACCCGCTCCTTCCTAAATATCCGCGATACGGTGCGATGCGTGGAGTTGGCGCTTAGAAATCCCGCGCAGGCCGGCCAATATCGCGTCTTCAACCAATTCACCGAGCTGTTTTCGGTTGCCGATCTGGCGCGTGCGGTAGCGCGTGTGGGAGAGACCATGGGGTTAACGGTTAAGGTCGAGCACCAAGAGAATCCGCGCTTCGAAAAGGAACGTCACCATTACGAAACGCGTAATGCAAACTTACGCGCATTGGGTCTGCAACCCACGCTCTTAGAGGACGGCACGCTTCGCGAAATGATCGAGCTCGCGATGACGTTCAAGGACCGCGTCGACCCGGCGGTAATCCGCCCGTCGATCTCATGGAAACCGCGCGCAAAAGCGGCTTCTATTCTTTCGGCCTGACGCGCCCACGTCAAAGAGGTTGCGCCTCCAACGGCTGGACCTCGTTGCCGTTTGCCGCCAATTGCCATTGCGGAAGTGATTGCACGGTGTGTCCGTGGCGGCGCATCCACGCATAACAGCCGTGATAGAGATCTTCAAAGTTTTCCCAGAAACGCGGCCCCGCGACACTGCGCTGGATTGCCACAACCTCTTGTAGTGCCGTCCACATGGTGGCGACTCGACCGGCTGCCACCATATACACGATGTCCGCATCGACGTAGTCTTTCTTGACGTAAAACCCGATGCGCTCGAAGCAGCGGAGCACCGTCTGCTCTTTGTGGATTCGCTCGTCCACATCGCCCAACGATGCGATCTGGCTGCGAAATGCGGGATCCGGTATGCGGTCTGCTAATTCAAACCGCACGAAGCTGCGCGCCTCCACTTGATGCGCCGTATCGAGCTCATCAAATATGGCGAGCAGCCCCTCGAACCGCGTCGCTTTGCGCAGATGATGGAGTTGTTCCCGCATTGCTGAACTTTGGTCGCCTGCAACGCGAAGCTGCCGCACCGCAGCAATAGCCGTGACCGCAATGACGGCGCCGGTAAACAATGTGCTTAGTGACGTTACCGCTTCCCACGTCACGATTTCACCGAGGGCATCTTCAAAAGGCGCATGCCACCTCCGGCTCAATTACGCCGTTTACGGGTTTTCTAACCGCCGGAATGGACCTGCAGCGGCCGCCGCAATGGCGGTGTTTTTAGGCGGCTTGAATCTTGGCCAGCTGCCAAAGTTCTTCGAGTTCGTCCAGGCTCATGTCCGAGAGCGTTTTGCCTTCGCGCGATGCGTGCCGTTCCATAAACGTGAAGCGTTTGTAGAACTTTTCGTTTGCCTCGCGCATCGCGGTCTCTGCGTCGATGCCCATTGCTCGCGAAAGATTGACTAACGTAAAAAAGACGTCGCCGAGTTCTTCGCGTATATGCGGATCATCTTGCGGTTGCCGCTGCGCCTGCGTTAGTTCACCGAGTTCTTCGTGCAGTTTATCGAGAATGTCGCGCGCTGCCGGCCAGTCAAAGCCAACGCGTGAAGCTTTCTCTTGCATGCGCTGCCCGCGCTGCAGTGCTCCCATGTGCTTGGGTATGCCGTCCAGGCGGCTTGCGCGCTTCTGGCCGGTTGCCTCCTGCGCTTTGAGTTTCTCCCAGTTCCTCCATTGCGTATCGACGTCTTCGATCACCGCATCGCCGAAAACGTGTGGATGGCGGCGGACCATCTTATTCGAGAGCGCGTTCACCACGTCGGCCACGGTGAATGTTCCCGTTTCACTGCCAAGTTGCGAGTGAAATACGATCTGCAGAAGCAAATCGCCGAGTTCTTCGCACAGCGCGCCTTCGTCGGCATGTTCGATGGCTTCGACCACTTCGTACGTTTCTTCAATTAAATAGGGCACCAGCGTGCGATGCGTCTGCTCGCGGTCCCAGGGACACGAAGCCCGCAAACGTGCCATGATTTCAATGAGATCTTCAAAGGAGTAATTTGCCGAAGCGGGCGGCAGCGGGACCAGCGGCATCGTCATCGAGGCCGACAGCGCGCTTTTCGGCATGCCGGGAACAATTTCGGTTCGCGCGCCCCTGCGATCGAGTGCGCGCAGCAATAGCGGCAATCCGGGAAAATCGGAGAGTGGATTACCGAGCACGCCGACGCCCATGTCGCCGTCGATTCGGGACGCGAGCGCGTCGACATGATCGGCGCTGCCACGCACAATCAGTGCCGGATCCTCCGCACCGTCGCGCACGATCGCGATGCCGGAGGATTGAAGAAACTTTTGCAACTCCGGCGGCGCGAGCAACGCGTAGCTGCGTCCGATTGTGCGCAGCGCTTCAAGGCTTCCGAACGTCAACAGTTCGGGATCTCCCGGGCCAAGCCCAACGATGCGCACCAACATAGAGCCGAGCAGTTCGCTACCCGAAAAACAAAGCCCCGGCGTTATCGCCGGGGCTTTGCATCACGCCCAGAAGAGGACTGCGCTACTTGGTCGGCGCCGTCGAGGGTGCCGCTGCCGTGCCCGGCGGCGGCGAGGGGAATAGCCCTGCGAAACGCTGATCTTCGATTTTGATATTCGCGCTTGATTGCAGCTGTTGCAAGAACGTGGGAATCAGCGGGGCTTCCTGCTGCTGCCGCAACTGCTGTGTGATTTGATCACGTGCGCTGGCGACGGACGCGGTTTGCCCGGGCTTGCGATCTTCGACTTGAATGATGTGATAGCCGAACGGCGACTTGATCGGCGGGCTTACTTTTCCTATCGGCCCGCTGAACGCGTACTTCTCGAACGCCGGTACCATCTGCCCTTTACGGAACCATCCCAATTCGCCGCCTTTGTCGCGGCTGCCGGGGTCGGTGGAATACTGTTTGGCCTCTGCGGCAAAGTCTTTGCCGCTCTTGAGGTCGGCCTCGACTTTTTGCGCCGTTTTCAAATCCGGCACCAAAATATGGCGCGCGCGAGCCATCGGCGGCTTGTCGAACTGCGCGTGGTTCTTGTTAAAGTAATCGGTGATTTGCTTATCGGTAATGTGAATGTTGCCGCCGACCGCTTTATCCAAAATGATTTGCCGGCGAATCAAATCTTGCACGTCTTGTTCGGTCAGGCCGCGTGCTTTCAGCAATTCGTCCCATTGCCCGTTCGGGTACTGGGCTTTGTACTGATCCTCGACCTTGGCGATCTCCGCTGAGCTCACCGTTATGCCTTTTTGCTTGGCGTACGAATCGATAAGATCGTTCGTCACCATCTGCTGCACAACGCCGCGCGCGGCTGGGCTGGTCTCCAACTTTTGGTCGAGCTCGGCGTGGGAAATGGGCTGCCCGTTGACGGTTGCAACGTTTCCGCCGGTGCTGCCGCCTCCGCCGCCGCACGCGGCGAGGACAACGGTCAGTAGGGCGGTGGCAATACCCGCCACGAGCCGGTTCGCTTTCGACATTCTAGGCTCCAGTTTGAAGGGAAATGACCTCGCCGGGTTCGCGAACCAGCCTCCTGGTCCTCCAACTACATCGCTTCGAGAAGGCCCCGCAGCAGGGGCATCCATATCTCTTCCGGCCGCTGGCCGGTGCGCACCGGCGGCAAGTCCACCAGAATCTTGCCTTCAGCGAAACGGAAGCGGTTTTTGGTAAGCGATTGGAACGTCGAGATGGCACTGGGCGCAAGCGCAAAGCCCGAGCCCACGCCAAGTGTAAGGCGCTTTTCGTCAACGATGACTCGGGTCACGTGTTTGTGCAAGGCAATGGTCCGCAGCTTGGTGAGTTGCACCAAATTATCCAGCGGAACGGGAAGCGGACCAAAGCGATCGCGTACGCCCGCGGAGATCTCTTCGACTTCCGCTTGGCTGCGCGACTTGGCCAGCTGCTGATAGACCGCGATCTTTTGCGAGACCTGCGGAATATAATCGCTCGGTACGTAGGCATCGATCTTCACGTCGATGACGGCCTCGCGCTGCTCCTGGAGTGCCGCTGCGCGCCCTTGCCGCTCAGAGATGGCCTCTGCGAGCAACTGACAGTACGTATCGAATCCGACCGAAGCGATGAACCCGGATTGCGCCGAACCCAAAAGATTTCCCGCGCCGCGTATTTCGAGATCGCGCATCGCAATTTGCAAGCCGCTGCCCAAGTGCGTAAATTCGCGAATCGCTTCCAGGCGCGCCTTGGCTTCTTCGCTCAGCGATTTGTGGGCTTGGTACAGTAAATACGCATACGCTTGGTGATTCGAGCGGCCGACGCGCCCGCGCAACTGGTACAACTGCGACAAGCCGAACTTGTCGGCATCATTGACGATGAGCGTATTGACGTTTGGAATATCGATACCGTTCTCGATGATTGTCGTGGCGACGAGCACGTCGATCTCGCCC
>DASRSF010000298.1:0-4884 GCA_035656615.1 Vulcanimicrobiaceae bacterium
GCCGAATCGGGTTCGTACTGGACGAATTTGGAAGGTACGTTGCAACCTGCGGAAGAGCCGTTTGTCTCGGTTGGCAAGCTTTTCGCACGCGTTAATTTCGAAGAGCCCGACGAAAGTGTGGAACGATTTCTTGCGCGCTTCGAGGATGATGCGTCGATGCAGCCGGCCGTGTTTGCCGCACGCATATTCGCTGAAGGTTTTGACGCGGTGCACGTTGGTCAGGCCAGTGTTCAGGCGATCGCGCACGAGCTGACCGGAAGCGCGGGCTTGGAGTCCCCGCAATACCGGCCGTCGGCCGGCTACGACCGGCTTCTTGAAACGTTTATCGGCGGGTTGCCGCGCGAGCGGTTTCGCCTGCATCTGCAAACCACCGTCGAATCAGTTAAGTGGAAAGCCGGTTCAGTGCGCATCTCCGCACGCCGGTTTGGAGACTCCTGTTCATATGACGCCGATTGTGCAATCGTGACGGTGCCGGTAAGCATATTACAAGCGGGTTCTATCCGCTTCGTTCCGGAGCTTCCCTCCAGGACACGTGCGGCACTCCAATCGATCGCAATGGGGCCGGTGCTCAAGGTCGTCATGCAGTTTTCACATCCGTTCTGGATGGCGCGAGACACTCGTATGTCGGACGCTGCTTTTTTCTTCAACAAGTCTACGAAGTTTGCAACATTTTGGACGATGTACCCGCGTATTTCACCGGTCGTCGTCGCGTGGGCTGCCGGCGGACGTACGGATCGTTTTTCAGGGATGCAGCCGCAAGCGATCGTACAAGACGCCATCAGCGATTTGGCGCTCACGCTCGAAATGAGCAACGCCGAATTAAATGACTGCCTGGTGTCGGCTCATCTGCACGACTGGCAGCGCGATCCATTTTCGTTGGGCGCATACAGTTATTTGCGAGTCGGTGGCAATACAGCGCGTGAGGAGCTTGCGCAGCCGCTGGAGCGCACGGTGTATTTTGCCGGTGAAGCGACGGCAACGGATGGACGCGGCGGTACGGTTGCGGGCGCACTGATAAGCGGGTACACCGCCGCCAAAGCGCTTTTAGACGGACGCGGATAGCGGACGGAACTGTCCCAAAAAGCGCTCGATAATCGGCTGCGCGACGCCCGCTCCCGCAAAGCGTTTCTTTAGGCTTTCCATCGTTGGACTTGGCAGAATCAGCATGAACTGCGCACTTCTATTCACCGCGCGGGCTGCCGCACTCGAAGCTCCTGCCGGAATGAGCGCCGTTTGATACGGTTCCACGGTAACGTCGCCATAAGCGCACGTCAGCTTTAGGCCGTCGGCCAATGCCGTGATGATCAGGGGCCGGTTGTGCGTTTGGAGCTCCGCAGGCGTTTCCGTGGCCGTTACGCGTTCCACGAGAAAGTGCGATTCGGCGATCAGTGCCGTTCGTTGAAAACCCTCGTATGCATACGCCAATTCTTTGAGTGGACCATCGCTGGTCTGGTGGCGATAATTGAGTACGTCAGCGGCCTTTTCGATGTGCAGCGGCCGCGGTTTACCGTCGGCGCCCACGCGATTCCAGTCGAACATGCGGTACGTGATGTCGCTGGCCTGTTGTGTTTCATAGATCGTGATTCCCGCGCCGATCGCGTGAACCCGTCCCGCCGGAATGTAAAACGCGTCTCCGGCTTTTACCGGAACGCGCTGGAGAATCTCACCGAGCGTTCCATCGGCGACGCGGTGTTCGTATTCCTCGCGGCTGGTATCGCGCGCCCAACCCATCACCAATTCCGAATTCTCACCGGCATCGAGCACGTACCAGCATTCCGTTTTACCGTTGGGCAAATGTTCCACGCGTTGCGCGTAAGCGTCATCCGGATGAACCTGCACCGAGAGCCAGTCACATGCGGTGATGATCTTCGTAAGAACGGGAAAGATGCGCGAGGGGTCGATGTCGGTGCCGACGAGATCGGTCCCGAGCTGCGTACGCAAGGCCGTAATGTTTTTTCCGGCCAACACGCCGTTTACGACGGTGTTGGTATCCCAGCACTCCCAAGACTCGCCGTAGAGCTTTGCCGCATCCCCGTGTTTTCCGTAGCGCTCGATCAATTCATGGCCGCCCCAGATCGCTTCGGTTAATTTGGGCTGCAACACGTACGGGTAAAGCAGCTCTTGATTCATTTGATCCTCGCCAGAAGTAGACCGCGCGCGGAGTTCCCCACGTAGATTGCATCGGCCTGCGCCAAGTCATATTGAGTGACGACACGCTCCACGACGTTGTTTTGCGCAAGCAGCCTGCCGCGCAGGATGCCGGGCAGCACTCCCGATTGCAGCGGCGGCGTGAGAAGCTCCCCGCCGATCCGGATGAAAAGATTGGTACGAGAACCTTCGGTCAATTCTCCGCGTTCGTTCTGCAGAATGGCATCGAAGCAACCGCGGGCGGCCGCTTCGCGGGCGGCCCGGTCGTGTGCCGGCCGCCATGCCGTCTTATACCGCAGAAATGGATCGTCGGATTGTATACGAAATTGTGAGAGACAGATATCGACCGGCTGCGCCGGCGCTTCAAAAGGCTCGGCGCGCACCGCTACGCCATCCGAGCCCGCCCGCAAACGGATGAGGCGATGTTCATCGGAGCACTCGTGCAAGCGCGTGCTGAGCGCCGTGTCGTCTACTTGAATGCCGAATGCCGAAGCGGACGCATGCAGGCGCGTAAGGTGGTCGCCCGCATGTTCCCCATCCGCGCAAAACGTCTCCAGAAGCGCGAAACTTCGGGTCGCCGGTAAGAGCACCCGCGATTTTAGAAGGATCTCTTCCCATTCTTGCTGCGCGGATGAGTCGCTGACGATCCCGCCACCGGCGTCATAGCGCGCCCTGCCGCGATGCACATCAATCTGCAAGGTACGAATAGGCACGTTCCACCAGCCCTCCCCTCGGGGCGAAAGAAATCCGATCGTGCCGGTATAGAAACCCCGTTCGTACAACTCGGTGCGCGCGATGTGCTGGAGTGCTGCTCGTTTTGGTGCACCCGTGACGCTGCCACACGGAAACGTCGCGCGAAAAATTTCTTCCAGCGTTATCCGGGGCCGCAAGCGGCCGCGGATGGTTGAGGTCATCGTCGCGAACGTCGGATAAACTTCCGCCTCGAAGAGCCGTGGTACGCACACGCCGCTTGCGATTCGCTGCAGATCGTTGCGCAAAAGGTCGACGATCATTACGTGTTCCGCCCGGTTCTTTTCCGTGCCGAGCTCCGCAACCCGATGGACCGCCGCCGTGCCCTTCATCGGTTTCGCCATGACATAACCGCCACGAAACTTTAAGAACAGTTCGGGTGAGAGCGAAGCGATCGCCAAATCACCGTATTCCAAAAACGCGCTGTACGGCACGCGTGCGCGCCGAGCTAAAAACGTATACAGGGCCAGCGGGTCGCCGGAAAATCCCGCATCGAACGGCACTGTGTAGTTTACTTGATACACCTCGCCGTCAGTGATCTGCTGGAGAATATACGCGATCGCGGCGCCGTATTGCGATGCCGATATCCGGCGCAACGGAGCCGACAAAGAAAACCGGCCGCGCCTTTGGGGCAATGCTTTTTTCCGGCATGCCTCGTATGCGCCCAGAAGCAACAGCGGCCGGGACGTGCGCGCATCGACGCCTTGAAGCTGGGCGCCGAATTCGTACGACAGAGCGCCGGCGATCCAATAGCCGGCGCGGTGCGCATCTTCGGCGCGCGCAAGTGCACGTACGGCTTCATCGAGCGTCTCGGGCGCCCATACCTCGCTCGGGTTCTCGAAGACGAACGCAGGATCTAAACCGGCTGCAACACGCAGCGTCATGCCCGCGTCTTATTGCAGGTTCGCGTGCTCTCCTCGCTCCGCGATTTCCTTGAAGCGCAAAAGATCCTCGTGAACTTGCCGGTCGGGTTCGCCGCCTAAAATCCGGGCGACGGAGGCGCCGACATAGCGCGCCGGCGGCGCATATTCGAGTTCCACTCGCACTTCGGTCTGTCCGAAACGCGGCTCGAATCGCACTGAGCCGGCGTGATGAATCGCCGAGCCCGGGAGCGATCGCCAGCCGATAAGCCGCCCGGGAATGTCGTTGATGATCTCGGCTTCCCAGGTAAGGCGGTTACCGACGGGCGCGCGAACGCGCCAGCGGGAACGCGTACCGGTAAGCACGGTAACCTCTTCGATATGCTCCATGAATTGCGGCAGCGTATCCAAACGCCGCCAGAATGCATAAAGTTCGTTTGCCGGGCGAGCTACCAAAATCGAATGTTCCACGCGCACGCCGTGCCCGTAGGGCACGCTCGCGTTGGGATTATGCGCACCGTTGGGCGTCGTTGTTTCAATTCCGAGCGCTCCGTAAACGGGACAATATCCCGTAGCGCCCCGGTAAACGAGCTCCGAGGCGGCGCAAGCAAGCAGCAACCCAAAAATTCCGCGGCGCCGCAGCGCAAGGCCGAGTAACACGCTCCCGGCTCCCAGCGATACCCAGCGTTCGATTTGACCAACATTGCGCCCATCGTGCATGCTTGATCTCCTGCGGCTAAACGCATTATTCCATGACCTTAGGACAGCTTCCGTCTGCCGCCGAAGGTTCATGCGTGCGAATCTACATCGGAATCGGGTCGAACCTGGGCGACCGGCAGGCCAACATCTTGGCGGCATTACAGCGCCTACGCGCGCGCGTGGCCGTCGCTGCGGTTTCCGCTTTTTATGAAAGTGACGCAGCCGAGGGTGCGGAGGGTCCGCCGTTTCTGAACGTCGCTGCCGCGATTGACACGGACATGGACCGCGCGGCCTTCGAGCACTTCGCGCGCGATGCAGAGGCCGCAGTCGGACGTCGAAGCGTGCGGCGTTTGGCTGCTCGACCGATTGACATTGACGTCTTATGGGCGGACTCGTACGTTCATCCGCAGCTGCTCACCCGGCCGTA
>DASRSF010000299.1:0-10465 GCA_035656615.1 Vulcanimicrobiaceae bacterium
CGCCGTCACCAGCGTTATACGCAAGTTTCGAAGGAAAACGAGAATCACCAGTACCGCAAGGA
This sequence comes from Vulcanimicrobiaceae bacterium, assembly GCA_035656615.1. Taxonomy (GTDB): domain Bacteria; phylum Vulcanimicrobiota; class Vulcanimicrobiia; order Vulcanimicrobiales; family Vulcanimicrobiaceae; genus DASRSF01. Next base: position 63 of record DASRSF010000299.1, read on the forward strand.
TCGCTCCGATCATGATCGCGTCGCGCAAACTTTTCTGCGAGCTGACGACCAGGTCGGTCTGATCCCAATACCGGTTTACCGAAACGCCTGCGGGCAGCGCGGCCGCGATTGCATTCATCTTCGCATCTACCGCGGCGCCCATTTTTACCGCGTCGGCGCCCGGTAGTGCGAAGAAGTTCATGACCACTGCGTGCTGCGCGTTGTAACTCACTTGCGTGGTCAGCGGCGCCACGCCTAGGGTTACGCTGCCCAGGTCACCGACTTGAACCGCTCCGCGATTTGCGTCGGGCACCATTATATGCGCTATCGCGGAAATACTCCTAACGTTGGCATCCAGCACGATCACGTTGCGCTGATAAAACTGCTGCTGAATGCCCAAGGCCGACACCATGTTGGTATCGGCAATTGCTTTAGCGACGTCCGAGGCGCTCAAACCGTGCGTGCTGAGTGCCGCAGGATCGAGCGTGAGATGGTACTCGCGCTGCGGTCCGCCGACCAGCAGCATACGAGCTAGTCCCGGTACACCGTAAAACTGCGGTACCAACGATTGCTCCGCAAGTTCGCGCAGCACCGTCTGCGAGAGCGTGGTCGACTGCAACGCGTACGAGACCACCGGCTCGCTGTTCGGATTGATGATGACGGCCTGAACGCTTGCATCGGGCGGTAATACCGATTGTGTTTGTGATATCGCTTGGTTCACATACTGCAGGTCGAAGCGCACGTCCGTCTTGGGGTCGAACGAAACGATGAACTCAGCGCTGCCTTGCGATGACGTGCTCACGACATGCGTCACAGAGGGCAATCCGAGAAAGGCACGCTGCAGCGGCACCGCAACGGCGATGCGCACCTGATCCGGAGGCAAATTGCCCGCGTCCGCCACGACGTCGATGCGCGCGAACGACATATCCGGAAAAATGCTTGCCGGCGTCGTGGTGTACGACCAGACCCCCAGAATCGTAAGCACGGCAACCAGGAATGCGACCGTTTTCTGATGCCGCAGCCCGGCGGATATCACGTTCAACGGCTAATCGGATGAGCGCGCTCGAGGCTATTTTGGAGCAGCATCCCCTAAACGATAGCGCCCCAACATGACGTCAGCCTGAATGAGCCGCCATGGGAAAGCGAAGGCGAACGACGGCTCCGTGGCCCGCAGGGTTCTCCAGGGTAATCGTCCCCCCGGCCGCTTCTACCGCGGAACGGGCAATCGCCAGACCCAAGCCTGTCCCGGCTGCGGATCCGCCGTCTGCGTCGCGCCAAAACCGCTCGGTGGCATGCTGCAAGGCATTCTCGCTAAAGCCGGGACCGTTATCGCGAACGATCACTTCAACGAAACCGTGACGGCGGTGCACCGCAAAATCGATGACGCCGCGTGGCGGCGCATACTTTACGGCATTATGTCCAACGGCCAGCAGCGCGCGCTCGATCGACTGCGAATCAGCACGTACCACCACGTGCGGATCAGACCGAACGGCAACCGTTGCATCCTTGGCCGCGGCAGCCGGCGCAAGACGTGAGGCTACGGCCTGGACCCGTTGCTCCAGATCAACGTCTTCACGGCGCAGTTCGCCCCGTTCCGCACGAGCCGCCGAAAGCAAGTCCCCAATCAACGCTTCGATGCGATCGGCTTCCGAGGCGATCATTTGCATAGCCGCACGGTATTCATCTGATGTTCGCTGCCGGCGAAGCGCGAGATCGGCTTCAGCCCGAATCACTGCAAGCGGAGTTCGCAACTCGTGCGAAGCGTCAGCCGTAAAGCGCCGTTGGCGCGCGAACGCATCGCCGAGCGCGCGGCGCGTGACAGCGCCTCCGGCAAGCAAAGCCAGCCCCGCAATGACGATCGCTGCGGCCGCAAACGCGATGGCGGCGCCGCGATCCGTCTGTTGGATCCAGTCACTCGCGCGCCATACGATGACGGTGGCGACCGGTTTCCCTTTATGGACAAGCGGAAAAACGAACGCTCGCAGTTGCGCTTCATTGCTGCCGGCGGTGTAGTAGCCTTGTCTGTCCGAAGGCAAGGACAAGAGCGCCGGCGGCGGGCGCAGCACGCTGGAAAGTTTTAAGGTTCCGTTTTTATCTGCGACCAAGCCTTGGTCTCCCGCACCGATGATCGTTAGGAACTGGCGGCGATCTTCTTCATCCGCGACCACTTCACCGCGCTTGATGTCGACGAGTGAGGCCAGCGCGCGCCCGTCGGTTGCCAGTCGCGCATCCAGGCCGGCGTTCATCGTTCGATCGATTGCAATGATAGCGACGGCCGCAAAAAGCAGCAGCGAGAACAGGATGACGGCAGCGTACGTAGCCGAAAGGCGTGAACCCAGCGTCATGGCGCTTCGAAGCGGTATCCTGAGCCGCGCACGGTTTGCAGCATCTGCGGTTCGCCGCCCGCCGTCAACTTGGCACGCAAACGGCTGGCGTACACGTCGACGACATTCGAGGTCGCCTCGCTTTCGCGATCGAACAGCGCGTCTTCGATCATTCGCCGGGTAATCAGCCTGCCGGCGTTACGCATGAACAATTCCAAAAATGCCGACTCGCGAGCCGTTAGGTCCATATTTCGTTCGCCGCGCCGCGCGCGACGCGAACGTAAGTCAAAAACCAGGTCGCTGATGCGAAGTTCCGCGTCCAGCGATTCGGCCGTCTCGCGGCGCACGATGCTGCGCAGCCGCGCCTCGAGCTCACCGAAAACGAACGGTTTTCGCAGGTAATCATCGGCCCCCGCATCCAGGCCCTCGATGACGTCTTGCGCGGTGTCGCGCGAAGTCAGCAGCAGCACCGGCGTGCGGATTCCCTGTGCCCGAAGTGAACGCACAACGGAAAGGCCGTCTTGTTTAGGAAGATTGACGTCTAAAATTATCGCGTCATAGCCGTGCCCGCACGCCCACTGCTCGCCCTCCTCGCCCTCGTGCGCGACGTCGAGGACATGTCCCGCTTCGCTGAGTCCGCGACGCAGCACGTCGCAAAGGCGCTCGTCGTCCTCAACGATGAGTAACCGCATCGGCCCAACGCAAAAGCGCATGCGCTCTTTGTGCGCGCGCTAGGTCTTCCTGCGTTACCGGGCCGTCCACCAGCATTGTGAAGTGACCCATCTTCCGTCGCGCGACCGCGTGCTTTTTGCCGTACATATGCAGCACGATTGCGGGATCGCGCAAAAGGTCATCCACGCCCAGCAGATCATGACCCGTCCCAGTGCCCAGAATGTTTATCATAACGGCATTGGCGAGCATCCGTGGAGGCGAGAGCGGTAGTCCGCAAATTGCACGTACGTGTTCTTCGTACTGGGAACATGGCGTAACGTCAATCGTGTAATGGCCGCTATTGTGCGGACGCGGCGCAATCTCGTTGAGGAGCACCCGGCCATCCGGCGTAACAAAAAATTCAACGCAAAACGTGCCGACGATTTCAAGTGCTTGCGCGATTCGCAGTGTGTAGTCGCGCGCACGTTCGGCAATGCCGGCATCGACCCGCGCAGGTGCGATGGACATCGCTAGAATGCCTGCATCGTGAATATTTTCGGACGGCGGAAAAGAGATAACCTCGCCGCCTGCATCTCTTGTCGCCACAACACTGATCTCGCAGGCGAACGGTACGAACTCTTCCCAGATCAGCGGGACACCCGAGGCTTGCGCCACCACGTTCTTCGCCTGGTCCGCCGACGTAACGCGCCACTGCCCTTTGCCGTCGTACCCGCCGCGTACGGTTTTCAGTATTGCGGGTAAACCGGCGGTCTGCGCGGCTATTGCAACATCAGCGGGCGAATGTATTGCGGCAAAGCGCGCGACCGGCACGCCGCAGCGCAGAGCAAACTCTTTTTCTAACAAGCGGTTCTGGGTGATGCGCAAAACGCTGCTCGAAGGCGTGACGGCAAAGCCGCGCTTCTCCAAATATTCGACGGACTCAATCGCGATGTTTTCAAATTCATAGGTCACGACATCGGTACGGCGGCCGAGCTGTTCGACGGCTTGCAGGTCATCGTAGGGCGCAACAATTTGCTCATCGGCGACTTGCCCGCACGGTGAATGGGGCTGCGGATCGAGCACGATCACTTCGTAACCCATACGTTTGGCATCCAGCGCAAACATGCGGCCAAGCTGACCGCCCCCGATTACGCCGATCGTTTTCGGATGACTCACAATTTGATTGACGCTACGTTGTCGTGCATACGTTGAACGTAGTGCGCGAGCCGGGCTGCGATAACACCGTCGCCCAATGCCAGGATGCGCGCGGCAAGCAGCGCCGCGTTTACCGCATTCCCGATCGCTACGGTGGCGACGGGAACCCCGCGCGGCATCTGCACGATGGAAAGCAGCGAATCCAGTCCGCCGGCTGCAGAGGTCTGCACGGGCACGCCGATAACGGGAAGCAAGGTTTTCGAGGCCGTCATGCCCGGCAGGTGCGCCGCACCGCCGGCGCCCGCGATGATGACCTTGATTCCGCGCTCCGCCGCCGTGGCGGCGTATTCAAACATCTCGTCGGGAGTGCGGTGCGCGGAAACGACGCGCATTTCAAACGGGATGTCGAGTTCTTTGAGTGTGTCGCGCGCCGCGCCCATCGTTTCCATATCCGAAACGCTGCCCATGATCATTCCGACGAGGGGTCCGGCCGGCTCTGCCATGGCGCGATGGTTCGACGAGGCAAGCATGACAAGCCTGTGCAATGGGAAAACGTTCGGTATGGCGCGCTTTTTACTCGGCATCAACTATTGGCCTCGGCGTAGCGCCATGTATATGTGGGACCGGTTCGACCTGGGTGAAGTCCGCGAGGACTTCGCACGCATTCGTTCGCTGGGGCTTTCCGTGGTGCGCTTCTTCCTCATGTGGGACGTCTTTCAACCGCATCCCGATTCCGTGGATCCGGTTGCGCTTCGGCGATTCGATCAGATGATGGACGCAATCGCGGGCGCGGGTCTTCGCGCAATGCCCTCGTTCTTCACGGGCCACATGAGCGGCGTGAACTACCTTCCCGCATGGGTGCTGGATCACCATCGCCCTCACGGGCGGTTCCGTACGTTCGGCAGCCGGCTGCAGCAGTATCCGTGGGGTGCCGGCAACTTCTACGCGCGCCCGCTGCTTGATGCGCTCGCATTTCAGGCCCGCAGAGTCGGCGAACGCTGCAAAGGACACGAAGCGCTGTATCTCTGGGATCTGGGTAACGAGTTCAGCAATTTGCGTGCGGCAAATTCGCCTGGCGAAGCCGCGGGGTGGTCCGCACGCCTGGCACAAGAACTGTACGATGCCTCCGGCGTGGAAAGCACCGCCGGAAATCACGGCGAGGACCTGACGGAAGATCGGGGTATTCGCCCGTCGTCATTTTGTGCGCCGCTCGCACACGCGGTGATGCATGGGTACTCGGTCTACAGCAGCTTCGCCCGCAGTCGAACCGACCCGGAGGTCGTGCCGTTCCTCTGCCAACTGTGGCAATCGATGTCCGGTAAACCGGTGCTTTTTAACGAATTCGGAAATCCCACATGTCCGCCCGGCACGGTATCGCCCTACGATCGTCAGCCGCTGCCGGGAGATCCGCCGCCGGACGCCTCGCGCATTCCGAATAACGCCGCCTCATACGCGTGCCTTACCGAAGCCGAAATGGCAACGTACTGTTACGAGGTACTCGATCGGTTGCAGCGGCGCGGCGCACTCGGCGGATTTTGGTGGAATTGGGCTGATTACGCGGTCGAGCTCGCGCAGACGCCGCCGTTCGATCAGGCGCCGCACGAAATGTCCTTCGGCATCATTCGCAACGATGGAACGTTCAAGCCGGTAGCCCACACGCTCAAGCAATTTGCGCAGGAGGGCCGCAATGTCGTCCCCGCACCGCCTCCGATCGTCCGCGAAGATGAATGGTTCGCAACGATGGACAAGGCATATCAGCAAGCGATGTACGAACACTACCTAACGATGCATTGCGCAGCCCATGCCTAATTCACGCGTCGTCATCGTCACGGGCGCCGGCTCGGGAATCGGACGCCAAATAGCGCTTTCCGCCGCGCGAGCGGGGTATACCGTCGTCGCGGTTTCAAAAGAGCCGCGCGCAGCGGATGAAGCCGTCGCGGAAATTGTCAACGACGGCGGACGCGCCGTTGCGCTGACCATCGACGTTACCCAACCCGACGCGCCCGTCAGAATTGTCGAGCTGGCAAAAGCCCGCTTCGGCCGTATCGATGTGCTGGTGAACAACGCGGGCTTTGCCACATCGGGCGGATTGCTGGATCAAAGCGACGCCCAGATCGACGCTCAGTGGCAAGTTCACGTGGCCGCGCCGCTCCGCATCGCGCGTACAGCGCTTCCGTTGCTACGCGAATCCGGCGGTCAGATTCTGTTTATCGGTTCCGGCCTCTCAAGGGTTCCGGCGCCCTTTTACGGCGCCTACTGCGCTGCGAAAGCGGGAATACGAACCGCGGCGGTACAGTTGCGGCGCGAGCTTTTCGGAATGGGCATAGCGGTCACGTTCGTCGATCCCGGCTCGGTTCGCACGAATTTTGCCAAGTCGGCGGGCATCGCGGCGCACGGCGAGCGGTGGACGATTTCACCGCAGAAGGTCGCGCAGTCCATTGTACGCTCGTTTACGACGCGGCAGCCGCAGCTGCGGGTGGCTCCAATGCATTCGCTGATCGCGATGCTGGGCGAATGGTTCCCGCGCGCCACCGACCGCGCACTGCAAGGCCGCACCGAGGCAGCCTCACAACCAGCACCAGAAAACTTTCCGACTCCTGCACCCGCACCGCAACCGCCGCCTGCACCGCAACCGGCAGCGCAGGGAAGTGATTTAGAGCGCGCGCTCTCGCCCGTTGCCCGGCGCATGGAGCGCGTAAAATTGCCGGCGAGCTTTCTTGCCGAGTTGTTGGAAACCTCGCGCGACGTGCACTTGAGCGATGCGGCGATGCGTTGGGCGGGAATGCCGAATAAAAACGAACGTGCTGCCATGGCGGAGGCGCTGGACGCGCTCGCCGCCGGTGGCTTCTTGGAACGAACGGGGGATGAGACATGGCGGGTGGTACGCTCGGTACAATAACGGCAATTCTGCTTGCCGTTGCCACGCAAGTCGGCAGTTTTGCATATTATGGCGCGCAGCAACACATTTCCGCGCGCTTGGAGAAAATGCATCCGAACCAGCTGCAACTGGTGCAGTATCTTTTGCCGGATCGCAGACCCGTGACGGATTACTTTGCGGTCGATGGCTCACCCGTTCACGTCTTCCTCGTACGAGACGATTTCCGTACGTTCAACCACGTCGCGCCCGCGGAACATGGGGACGGGCGTTTCACCATTCCGGTGAACCTGGATCCGGACCATCGCTATTACGCCTTCGTCGATTCGTTCGTCGGCGGCGGAGTCGGCGAACAGACGCTGCGCTTTACGTTGCAAAGCGGCGCGCCGCCGCATCACTTAGACGTTACGCTGCAACGCCCGAATGCCGTAAGTCAGGCCGGGCCGTACCGCGTGACGCTTTCGAGCGCGCGATTCACCGCGGACGCACCGGTAACGTTATCCGCGCACATCATGCGGGACGATCACGACGTAACGCCGCCGCCCCAACAATCGTTCAAGGTTATCGCTACAGTGGTGAATACGTCGTCGTTGCAGTATACGGGTTATTACGAAGGCAATGCCGGCGGCCTCGTGTATCCGGGCGAATACGCTCATCCTCAGCTGCGTCTTCCGGCGCTTCCTCGCGGAGTCTATCGCATGTGGGTCCAGCTCACGATTGGTAATGTGCGCTACACCGCTCCCTTCACGCTCGCCGCAGAATAAAACCGTGGATCTGCTTGCCGGCCATCGCGGCGAAAAAGACGACCGTAGCGAACAGCACAATCGTGGCTCCGCTGGAGCTCTGCAAGTAATACGAAAGATATAACCCGCCGACGCCGCACAGCGCCCCGAAAAATGCCGAGACCGCCATCATGCTGGAAAACCGGCTGGTAATCTGGTACGCCGCCGCCGCCGGCGTTACCAGAAGCGCAGCCACCAGCACGATGCCGACGGCCTGAAGCGAAATAATGATGGTCAATGCCAGCAAAACCAAAAGCACGTACTCGATAAGCGGCGCGTTGATCCCGCTGGCCTGCGCCACGACCGGATCGAACGTGGTGTAGAGCAATCCGCGATACATCACAATCACGGAGAGCGCGATTACTACTCCCAGCGATACGATCATCAGTACGTCCTGATGGCTGACCGAAAGAATGTCGCCGAACAGAAAGCTTTGTAAGTCTACCGAATACGTGCGCTGACGGCTCATCAAAAAAATTCCCAGTGCGAAGGCGCCGGTGAATAAGACGCCAATCGCCGTATCGAGCGCCACGCGTCCGCGCCTGTGGATGAAGCCGATGCCAAGCGCGGTAATAACCGCGACGACGCCCGCGCCGGCGTAGTAGTCCAGACCCCGCAGATACGCAATCACGATTCCCGCGAACGACGCATGCGCGATGCCGTCGCCGATAAACGACAGACGCCGCAGCACAACGTAGGTCCCCATGACCGAACACAGCACGCCGACCAGGAGCGCGGTAACGAAGGCGCGTTGCATGAACGCGTATTGAAATGGCTGCGTGAGCTCGTTCATCAATCGACGCGCATATGTCCGTGGGTGTGGCTGTGCTCGCGGATCGCGGCGTACGCGCCGGATTCCAAAACTTGCCGCGGTTCACCGATCGCAAGCACGCGCCGATCGAGCACCATCAGCCGATCGAACCAGTCGGGCGCGCGATCCAAATCGTGCGTCGCCATGAGGATCGGCATGCCGTCGGCAACGAGCTCGCGGACGACCTTGCGAAGCGCTTCTTCCGTTGCCGCGTCAACCCCGGTCGTCGGCTCATCGAGCAGCAACAGTTTGGGCTGCTGCGCGATCGCACGCGCGACGAAAACTCGTTGCTGTTGTCCGCCGGAGAGCGCCGCGATGTGCCGCTTTGCGAGATCGCGCAGGTTCACGAGATCGAGCGCCCGGTAGACGGCCACACGGTCCTCTTTACCGAAGCGCCGGATGAAGCCCAGCCGCGGGAAACGCCCCATGGCGACCACATCGTACACCGTAGCCGGAAACGTCCAATCAACGGCTTCGATCTGCGGCACGTACGCTATCGTGCCCGCAGGCAGCGAGCGCGGCGAATTGCCCATGACGGCGACTTCTCCCGAGGTCGGCTGCAGCAGTCCCGCAATCGTTTTGAGCAGCGTGGATTTGCCGGAACCATTTGGCCCGACGATACCGAGCGCTTCGCCGAATCCCACGCGCAAACTGGCGCCCTCGAGCGCCACGACATCTTCGTAGCGGACCGTCAAATCTCGCACGGTTACGGCGTCGGTCATCGCAGCGAGTTTACGATCACGTCCGTATCGTAACGAAGCATGCTGATGTAATCGGCGACCTGCGGTTTATTGCCGATAGAGTCGTCGTACAGATCCGTTACAATTTTAATGCCCGCGCTGCGCGCCAGGGCCTGCGCGAGCTTCGGACTATATTCCGGCTCGGAAAACACCGCCCGGACATTGTTCGCTCGGGCGAGGTCAACCAAATGCGCGATATACGCGGGACTGGGGTCTTGGCCCGGCGAGAGCTCGATCACTCCGACCGTTCGAATGCCGAACCGGTGGTTGTAGTAGTCGAACGCATTGTGAAAAATAATCATGGCGCGATGGCTGGGTGGAATGGTGTCAATTTTTTTTGCGATATCGTGCTGCAGCTGCGCGAGCTTTCGCTGGTAGGCAACCGCATTTCGCGCGTACAGCGCCGCGTTCGCGGGATCCATTGAAGAAAGCTGGTCCCGAATTTTGGAGACGTACACGCGCGCCAGCACCGGGTCCATCCATAAATGCGGATTGTGGTCGATATGCGGTAACCCGTTTGAAAGCACCACGACGCGCACATGCGGATTCGAGGCGTTCTCAATCACATGCTGCAGCCACACCTCTATCCCTAATCCGTTTTCTACGACCAACTGCGCATTGCTGAGCGTCGCGATATCCTGCGGCGCCGGCTGATAATCTTCCGGCGAAGCCCCCACCGGCACCAAATTCCGCACCCGAACCCGCGCCCCGCCAACACCCTGAACAAACGAATTCAACGTAGAAAAGGTCGTAACAACGGAAATAACATGCGAACCGCCATTACCGCCGGCAGCATTCTCACGCTGACCGTTAGTATTGTCAGCCGGTCCCTGCCCCTTGTCATGCTGAGCCTGTCGAAGCACGGCCGAGCTCGTCGAGGCCTGACACGCCGCCAACGCAACAACAGCCAGGAACACGAAAACCTTTACCGGCATGCCGCACACCGCCCAAAAAATTCCATTTCGTGGTCATCGATTTCAAAGCCGTGATGCGCGCGCAGATCGGCGGCTAAACGCTCCACCGCTTCGCAAACCACTTCATCGACGCGGCCACAATTGCGGCAAACGGCATGGTGGTGATGCGTCG
>DASRSF010000300.1:0-5005 GCA_035656615.1 Vulcanimicrobiaceae bacterium
AGCGACGGACGATCATCCCGGGGTGTTGCTCATCTACCCGGACGAGAACGGCAACGCCATGTCAACGAGCGATATCGCCAAAGCCATCATCAACGTTTGGCAGAGCTTTGGGGGGGATTCAAAAACGCTTCGAGGTCAACGCATTCCGCTGCCACAATACCTTTGGTAAGGGGGATAGGCAAAAGCAGAATGTCTTAAGTGCATAATAATGTAGCGCTGGTATGCTTGGGGTAATGATTGTGGCGCATATCAGCGATTTGCACGTGCGCCGGCGTGGCGTACTATTGCCGCACATTCCGCACGTCGCCGGACCCCTGCGGCGGACACTTGCAGCAATACACGCCCTGCGCGAGCGGCCCGAGTGCATTATTGCTACGGGTGACCTAACGGAGAGCGGTGCTCACAACGAATCGCAGTTCCGCCAGCACGTCCGGATCTGAAAAACGATGCCTTCTCAGAGCCGACGACGCCGTGGACCGCTACGATGGCGTGTTGTGCCGCTGCGTTCCTTACGGAGACGTAAATCGCTGCAAACAGAGCCACACCGAGCAGTACCGCGGCCAGCGGGCTCAAGATTCTACGTGCGGACGTCATCTTTATTAAGCGACCCTTAAGGATGGCAACAGCAGCCGCAATATATTACTAGCCGCCCGTACAAGTGTTTCGCGCAGATTTCTCTCGCTCCATCTTCGACGGGGCAAACGACAGCCTCGGCTCGCGACTTCCCGCGGTTGGGGCGATCTCGGGTACAACCGGTATCATGTCTGCGAACCCCAATAATCCCAATCCTCAGGATCACGGCGACCTTCTGCGAAGCATGACCAAGAACTTTACCGGCGTTTACTTAACCATGCTCAGTATCATCCAAGGCGTTGCGCTAACCGACCTATCAAATGTTGCATTTTCCGAGCACAGCCACTTCAGAGTGGTCCATTGGCTGGAAGTCGCGGTGATGCTCTGGAGCATCGTGTACATCTGGAATCACTTCATGGGCGACGCCCTTATGACGCATTGGGTTCCGGATCTTGAAGACGCCGCGCTCTTATTCGGCACGGGCGTGTTTGAGCTCGTTGCAAACCACGCTATCGTGTGGGGTGTAACAGCGTGGCTCGCGACCTTGGCACTCATGCTGCTAGCCTGGTGTGCGGGCACTCATTACATTAGACGGCAAGAAATATCAGTTGTACAGGATTCGCACCTCCAGTCGATCCTGCGTGAGCGCATGCGGCCGCTTCGCGTTATGACGTTTGCCGGTGGCGCCTTGCTCGGTGCACTGGCAATTACATGCGGTGTTGCGCCCGCTCATATTACCGCCTCGACGGAGCAAGCACTAGCGTTTACCTCGGTGATAATCGCGCTTGCGATAAGTCTTGCAATCGGCATCACGTCGTCTTCCTCGTTCCGACGCGTACGGCATTACGCGTACACGGGAGACACATCGTAACGTCTAGCGCGCGCGAACTACAGATCGCGATTTGGCACAAAGCGCATTGAAGCGATGCTTCATGCAATTGCCCACGCGGGGAAATATCAAATGACATCAAACAGCGTAGCACAGTTTGCTTATCGCGACGGCGGTGCTAAGATAATACGGCATGATAGAGAGGTATTGGTTGTCGACAGCTGTCGCGTTTTGCATTGCTGTTGCCGGATGCACTATTCCATTGATCGCGGCCGCGAGCAATGGCGTAACCGTGCCTTTCACGTATCACGATAATCGAATCCTCATCAGGGCCAACATCGATGGGGAAGGGCCGTTCTGGCTAATTCTGGATACCGGCTCTTCCAGGGTCGCCATCACTCCTGGAGTGGCACGCCGCTTGAATCTTGCCGTTCGCGATAACGGCACGGTCACCGGTGGTGGCAACGGAGCGGCGCATGTCGGCGCTGCCGTGCTGCGTACGGTTACGCTAGGGACGCTTTCGGAAAAAGATGTGAAGGCTGATGTCCTCGATCTTGGCGTAATACGAACGAAGTTCCGATTTCCTCATCTCGACGGCATCGTTGGGTATCCGTTCCTAAGCCATTACGTGACTTTCATAAATGTGGACGACGGAACGATCACCTTTTCCTCAACCGCGCCGCCCGAGCCGGGAAACGCGACAACGACATCTTTTGATGGCGTACTTCCAATCGTGAAGGGTAGCATCGACGGAGTGTCGACGAAGATCCTCGTCGACTCCGGGGACCGGTCTTCATTAACCGTATTTGCACCGTTCGCGAAATCGCAGGGGCTTTATGGAAAGTATCCATCGCGAGCGGATATCGTCACCGGATACGGTGTCGGCGGCCCCATCCATGCAGACATTTTTACGCTTCCTACACTTAATGTATTGGGCACGAGGTTCCAGCATGTCGTTGCGAGAGCATCACGTGCGACCGGTGGCGCATTCGCATCCGTCGATCAGGGCGGCAGCATTGGTACGGGCATTCTCAAGCGTTTCAACACCGTCTACGACTACAAGCATAAGACGATCGTCGCATGGCCAAGTAAGTATTTCAAGGAACCGTTTGAGTTCGTGCCCCCAGGCAGCTAGGATGGAAAAGGCCGACAACGTAGCTAGACTTGGGCTCGCCTGGCCTATTCGTGCAACATCGAACTTACCGTTTCTCCTTGGCCGTCGCTTGTGATTGTTATTGCGGCATTTTTGTCAGTACGGTAGACGCGCGCACCAAAGCTTTCCAACCTTTCGATCGTCGACGGTGCGGGATGGCCGAATGTGTTGTGGCGGCCGACGGAGATGAGCGCATATCGAGGATGGACGGCTGCGATAAAGGCTGGGCTGCTGCTATAAGCTGAGCCGTGGTGGCCAACTTTTAGAACGTCAGCTTGCAGATCGATCCCTTCCTGTAAAAAGCGCTGTTCCCGGCAACACCGGCATCTCCGGTGAAAAGCATCCGAAAATGCTTGTACTGCAGGATGAAAGCGATCGAATTGTCGTTAACGGTATTGTCGCTTTCGATGAACGGCAGTGAGGGGCCGATGAACGTGAGTATCAGGCCGTCGTCGGTTTTCCACACAGTTCCGGCGCGGGGATGAAAGACCGGTACGCCCAGGGTCCGCGCGGTTTGCAACGCATCGTTATACGCCTGGCCGCCGTACGTCTGACCACCGTCGGCGAACTGTGTTGTTCTAAACATGCGCAGCACCGGAGCTACTCCACCCGAGTGATCGCCGTGCGGGTGCGTCAGGATGACGGCGTCCACGCGGCTGACTCCGCTACGAATCAAAAACGGAAGCAGGACCCGTTCACCGGCAATTTCTGCCGATGATTGCCCGTGGCTGCTGCGCTCCAAGCGTCCTCCGGCGTCGACGATAATCGTGTGCCCCAGTGGCGTTTGAATCACGATCCCGTCGGCTTGGCCAACGTCCAGTACGGTGATGCGTAGCTGCGAACGATCGTGAACCGGCGGCGCAAGCACGGCAATTAAACCGAAAAGCACGGCGACGAGCGCGCGTACCGGAGTGCCGTTTCGCCAAAAATACACGGCGCCGATGATCGCCGCATCGTAAAACGCAATTCGGATGGCGTCCGGCGGCGGGTGCGGTACGATGCGCGCGTGCGGCATCGAGGCCATGAAGTGCACGCTGCCTACAATCCAGGCGAGCATCCAACTGTCCGCGTTGGCGAAGAGCTGCGCAATCGGCGACATCCATTCGAACGACAGTTGTAGGGCGCCCAGGATCATGGTAAACCCAACGACCGGCACAACCATAAGATTTGCAAAGACCGCATAGGGCGCGATGATGAGGAAGATTGAGGCCGTAAGGGGCCACGTGCCAACCTGCGTTGCAACCGTAAGGATGAGGGCCTCCTTGAATGTTTCTTGGAGCATCACCGGTTCGAGGATATGCGTAAGCTCGTCGCCGAGCAGCGTAATCGCCCCGACGCAAGAGAATGAAAGGGCAAATGAAGCGCCCGTAACCGTTTGCGGCCATGCTAAGGCGACGATCCCCATTGCAAAACCGTACGCGCTCCATGAGAGCGGCGCGGCGCCCACCGCATATGCCGCTAGGCCATACGAAATCATTAGCGCTGCGCGTACCGACGGCAAATGAGCGCCGCTAAAAATCGCGTATGCCCAAATTACCGCGATTGCCGCCATGCATGCCCAAGCGCGCTGCAACGTTAACAATCGCAGTAACGCCATGACGACAAATGCAATGACTCCCAGGTGAAGCCCGGCGGTCACCAGGATGTGAACGGTTCCCGTTTCCTGGAATTCGATGCGTAGCTCCGGAAAAAGTGAGCCGCGCGCTCCCCAAAGCTCGCCCGCTGCTATCGAAGCGTACGGTTCGGACATTCGATGCTGCAACTGCGTGCCGGCCCATGCATGCGCGCGCGCCAGCAAACACTGCAACCCCATGCACGGTGCCGGCACCACCGCCAAAATGTGTGCGCTTGCAATCCGGGCAGCGAGCCCTTTCTCCGCTTCAATCGCCCGTTGATCGGCCTCGCCGGGATTACGCGGCCCATCGAAGGGCTCTAGCCTGCCGCGAAGCAGGACGCTGCGGCCCGGAACCGGCGCGTGCCCCGAGCTGAAAACGGCATAAACGCCGTCCTTATCCGTCGCACAGGTAAACGAAGAACCGGTGGCTGTTTCTTGCGCGCGCTCGAGTACCGTACATACCAGCCGCACGGTGTGCTCGAGCGGAGCCGCGGGCGTATGTGCCTCATGGATTTTTGCACTGGCCATACCGGCCGCTACGGCGCATACGGCCAGTAGCGTACGCATTCGCGACCTCATGGCGATGAGCGCGTAGCCGGCGGCGCAGAGTAGCGCTACGACGAGGATATGGCGAACGCCGGCCTCAATCGGTTGCGCCAGCGCCGCTCCGGCAGCGGTGCCTAGCCCGAACACGAGTAAAGGCCGCGTCTGCATCGAACGGCATCTGCGACGAAGACGTGAAGCGGCTAGCGTATGAAAGGAAAAAACGTGCGCATTCTGGTCACCGGCGGGGCGGGGTTCATCGGCTCACATGTTGCGGACGCCTATGTGGCGC
>DASRSF010000301.1:0-10871 GCA_035656615.1 Vulcanimicrobiaceae bacterium
ACCCCACCGGGCTTCCCGGTCGGGATGCCGAACGAGGTACCTTCACTTACTTCTTCAGTTTGGCGACAAGCGTATCGAACTCGTTGCGCAGATCAGCGCTAACGCTCTGCCCGGCCATAATCGTGTCATCGATTCGCCGCGACAACTCTTGATAACGCTTTTGTTCCTCATCGAGTTGCAGCCGCTCCACCACCCGGTCCAAGTGCGCCCGGCGCTGCGCCGGGTCCTCGTATCGAACCGTCGAACTGCGGTCTCGCTGGCCGAGCGACGTAAGCACCCCCATGCTTTCATTATCGTCAGAAAAGAGTGCGAAAACATCGGAGGCCTGTTCCAGCCGGGACGCATGTTCGCCCAGTCGCGCATAGATACGGGCGTACGTTTGATTCCGAAAACGTTCCAGCGGAATGCGGTCGGCGAAGTCCCGTAGCAGCGCGGGCTCTTCTAAAACGATTGCCAGAACCTCCCGTTCGAAGGATGACGGCGCAGAGTTCACTGCGATGTGGCGGCTCGCCGGCGCGACGCCGGGCGACCGTGGTGCAAAGTTTGACGGGTTCGCGAGGAAACGGCTATTCCGGAGGTCGTTTTCGTTGACCTTCAGGCGTTTGGCTATCCAAACGCGCCAACGATCCCATTCGAGCTGCGGAGTCATCCGGCGAATGAGCGCTTCCGCCTGCTTTGCCACGTCCGCGGGTGATTCAAAACCTCGCTGCAGGCGTTCCGCCTCGCGCTCGAGGCGGTATTCGATTGCGGGCTTTGCCGCGTCCATCAGCGCACGAAACGCCGCTGCGCCATGCTCGCGCACGAACGCATCGGGATCGCTGCCCGCCGGCAGCATGACGATGCGTACGCTCGATCCCGCGTGTTCGATGACGTTTACGGCGATATCGATCGCTTTCGCGGCAGCCGCATTGCCGGCTGCGTCGCCGTCGAAGCACAGGAAGATTCCGCCGGCGTATTTGCGCAGTTCACGAGCTTGTTCTTCAGTAAACGCGGTTCCCAGTGAGGCCACCGCATTTTCGAACCCGGCTTGGTGAAGCGCGATGCAATCCAAATATCCCTCGACCACGATAAGCGTGCCGTCGTGCGAAGCGGCGCGCCGCGCGAGGTTGAGTGCGAACAGATGACGGCCTTTCGTATAGACGGGCGTGGTCGAGGTGTTCAGATACTTTGGTTCCGCATCGCCGAGTGCGCGTCCGCCGAATGCAATGACCTCCCCCGTCGTCGAGTACGTCGGCACCATCAGGCGGTCGCGATAAAAATCATAAAATCCGCGTTCGCCGCGTTTTAATAGTCCCGCTTTCGCGGCTGTCTCGGAATCGACGCCGTGGTGCTGCAGCTCGCCCGCGAGCGCGCTCCATTCGTCCGGCGCATATCCCAGGTGAAATTTTTCGAGGGCGCCGGCGCCTAAACCGCGGCGTTCGCAATATGCGCGCGCACCAGCTCCGCGCGGATCGCGTAACATGCGCTCGAAAAAAGCGGTCGCCACGATGTTGGCTTGGTAGATCGCTTCGCGTTCGCTGCGGACGCGGGCCGTCTGCGGGGTTTCGGGAGCGAGCTCGATGCCCGCGCGCTGCGCCAGCAGCCGTACGGCGTCGGGAAACGCGAGATTTTCCAACTTGGAGATGAACGTAATGACGTCGCCGCCTTCACCGCAACCGAAACATTTGAAGAACCCTTTGTCCGGATGGACGTGAAACGAGGGCGTGCGTTCGCTGTGGAACGGGCACAGCCCGACCAGATCGTTTCCGCGCTTATGGAGCGCGACGTACGAGCCGATGAAGCCCGCGATATCGACGCGTGTATGGATTTCCCGGATTGCGCTCTGGTCGAATCTCATGGGCGGGTCCGTACTTCTCCGTGGGCGAAAGCCGTACCTTAATGGGTGAAGCAGATGCTGGCGGATCGAAGCGCATTTACGATCCCGTCCACCACTTCATCGAGCTCGGCGCTGCCGAAGCACGGCTGCTCGATTCCCCCGTCATGCAACGGTTGCGCCGTCTACGCCAACTGGGTTTGGCCTACCTCGCATTTCCCTCGGCCGAGCACTCACGCTTCAGTCACGCTCTGGGAGCGATGGCTATGGGCACGCGCGCATTCGATGCGCTCACCGCGCACTCCAGGGCGTATTTTAAGAACAGCGCGGATATCGCATATCAGCGCCGCCTGTTGCGCGCCGCGCTCCTGCTGCACGACATTGGCCACGGGCCATTCAGTCATGCCTGCGAAGCCGTGTTGGGTGTGCGCCATGAGGACCGTACCCGTGCGATGCTGGCCCTTGCACCGATGCAGGCGCATCTTGCGGACCTGCAGATAGATCCGCAACACGTTTTGGATCTGATCTTACGATCCCCGGGTTCGCCGTATCCGGTGCTCGCCGAAATGGTCAGCGGACCGAACCTTGATGCGGACCGCATGGATTATTTACTGCGTGATGCTTACTTCACCGGCGTGACCGGCGGACGTTACGATGCCGATCAACTCGTCGGCTCGTTGCGAATCTACCGCGTCGGAACGGAATATGTCTTAGGGATCGACCGGCGGGGCGTGGTGGCACTTGAATCCTTTGTGCTGGCACGCTACATGATGTTCGCTTCCGTATACTTTCATCACACCACCCGCATGTTTGAACGCATTCTTCAACGCGTTCTGACGCAGTTGTGGCCCGACCCGGCCGCGCTCGATCCCATCCAGGAGTTTCTGGCGTGGGATGATTTCCGTGTATTGAACGACGTGCGCGATTCCGCTTCGGAAGCGGCGCGCGCGCTTCGCGAACGATTGCGGCTCTATGCGGTCGTCGCGGAATTCAATGCCGAACATGATCTGCGCGTCTTCGAACAATGCCGCCGGGCGCTGTGCGAGCGCTTTGGCGAAGAGGCCGTTTGGGTTGACGAGCAATCGCAGCTTCTTCACCGCTTGCCGCTGCAGCTCGACGGCGGCACGTCTACCGTCTGGGTGGGTACGGCGTCCGGCGCACTCATCGACGCACGGCAAGCGTCCGACCTGATTGCGAAGCTTTCCGGAAAGGCGTTTTGGCGTAAACTGTTCGTGGAGCGGCGTCTGGCCGATGTGGACGAAGCGCGTCGCATCTGCCGCGAGATCGCCGGACGCTAGCGAAGCGCCGCGATTCCGGCGGCTCCCGAGAGCACAATCAGGACGGGAGCCCCAATCTTCGTGCGAAGCATGGCGACGACGACGAGGGTGGCGATGACGTAGGCCGCGACGCCGTGACTTACGCCCTTACCGATCGTAAAAACGCTGGACCAAACCAAACCGACGATAACGGGCGCCAGGCCTTTGGTGATGCGCTCTTTCCACCCGGTGTTTTTCCAGCGCGTCCATACGGAGTCCATCGCAATCATCAGCGCGCTCGAGGGAATGAACATCGCTGCCGTAGCGACGAGCGCGCCGACGATACCGGCTGCGGTGAATCCCACCAGCGCCGAAAAGATCGTGGTCGGGCCCGGAACAAGTTTACCGATCGTGTAGAATTGCGTAAATTGCGCGGACGTGACCCAGTGAAAGCGATCGACGACATCCATGTGCATTTGCGGAATGATGCCTTTGCCGCCGCCGAAACCGAGCACGGAAAGCACCGAAAAGACCTGAACGAGATGCCAGTACAAGCTCATTTCGTCTTGGCGGCCGCGGTACGTGTATGCCGCCAGATCCCCAGACCGCCGAAGACGAGCAACACCAATAGCAGCGGTGCGCGAAAAACCGTTACTGCAACCGCCGTGGCTGCGAGCAATACAAAGTTGAGCCAATCTTCACGCAAATCCACGCTGAGTTCTATGGCGTTACCCACGGTCAACCCCAGCGCACCGGCGGCGCATCCGAGTAAAGCGCCGTGAACGAAGGGATCGTTTTCAAAGCGAAAATACAGGGCGCCGGCCACGAGCACGATGATAAACGCGGGCAGTGAAACCGCTAAGAACGCTACAACTGCGCCGGGCACGCCGCGTGCCCGCTGGCCGCAGAATACGGCAAGATTCAGGATGTTCGGCCCCGGCATGACCTGCGCAAATTCCAAGCCTTCCATGAACTGTGCTTCCGACATCCACCGGTGCGCGGTCACGACTTGCCGCCGCACACTGGCCTTTTGACCGCCGCCGAACGAGGTCGCCGAGATCGCGCCGAAGATCGCGGCAATTTCGAGCAGCGTCGGCGGCGCCGCGGACGGCGTTACGCCGGCACCGGCGTCAACTAACGTTTGAGATTGGGCCATCCGTCACCGGGCTATTGTGCTTGCCGGAAAGGATATGGATATGCACGTGTTCGGTGTGCTGAAACGGCGGAAGAACGCCCATGCGAATGATGAACCCTTGTTCGCAAAGGTTCAACGCGGCCGCAACCTTTTGAATTCCGCCCATCAGCTTGTTCCAGATGTACGCGTCGCCCAGACCGATGTCAAAAAGCGTCGCCACCCATTTCTTGGGGATAATAACGACATGCGTCTCCCACCATTCCTCACGGCTGGGATCGACGTTGTGTTTGAAAGCAAACACATCTTCGTCCTGATAGACGACCTCGTCGGCTTTGGCCCGGCTTCCGTCGAGCCGGCCGCGGAACGTGTGATCGGGGTCGGGCTTTTCCCAGACATGCTGATCCTGCCCGCAGATGAGTTCCGATAGCGGCGATACCATAGCATGACTCTTCCGCAGGCTCGCCTAACATCTTGCCCGGTGAGCAAGAATGGACGGGCCCCGGCCGTTTACCTGAGCGATTTACTGACAAAAACGGGCGGCGTCGAGTGGCAAAAGAAAGCCAAGGCTTGGGACAAAATCATTGGCGATGCGCAGATCGTGTATGAAGATGCCGACGTGGTCGCCTTTCATGATCCCGAAGACTCACCCCATGAGTCGGCGCGAGTCGAAGGCGAGATCCGCATAACGATTCTTCCCAAGGACGCTCTGCCGACGCTCATGGATTTGAGCGTACGGCATGAAGCGCTGAACGCGCGCATGCTGTTTGCGGTGCAGCAAGTCGCATATCTCTTAGGCCTGCAGCATACGGGTTTCGAAGTTCGCTCCCATATTCTGCCGCCGTATCAGCACCGTCCCGGATTCGCGCTTCACATACGGGCAGGAAAACCGCCCGCGAAAGCGTCTGCCGCCGACTCAGGCGCCTAAGCTTACTCCAACGCTCCGATGGCCGCCTGAGCCGCAGCAAGGCGCGCGATCGGAACCCGATACGGCGAACACGAGACGTAGTTCAATCCTAGCCCGTGACAAAACGCGACGCTGGATGGTTCGCCTCCGTGTTCACCGCAGATGCCGATCTTCAAGTCGGCTTGTACACGGCGGCCGCGCCGCACGGCTTCCTGCATCAGTGTTCCGACACCGCGCCGGTCGAGCACTTGGAACGGATCGTCCTTGAGGATCTTTTCTTCCAGGTACCGCGGAATGAAGCTGGCTTCGGCGTCGTCGCGGCTGTAGCCGTACGTCGTTTGCGTCAGATCGTTGGTTCCAAACGAAAAAAACTGCGCACCGGACTGCGCGATGTCGTCGGCGACGACGCACGCGCGCGGCAGCTCGATCATTGTGCCCACGTGGTACTCAACGGGTATTCCGGTTTGCGCAATAACGTTATCCGCTACGGCACGCGCCGCGTCCGCGGTAAAGCGCATCTCTTCTTTGGTCCCCACGCCGGGGATCATCACTTCAGGTCTGACGTCGACACCGCGCTTCTTGAGCTCGCAAGCGGCTTCGAAAATGCCGCGCACTTGCATAGCATAGATCTCCGGATAGACGATGCCTAAGCGGCAGACGCGCAATCCCAGCATTGGGTTTTGTTCGTGCAATTGCTGCACGCGCGCAAGCACGCGAGCTTTTTCACGGTAAGCCGGCGACTCTTCGCCCTCCCGCAAGCGCAGTTCCGTTGTTTGCACCAGAAGCTGTTCCAATGAGGGCAAGAACTCATGCAGGGGCGGATCCAGCAACCGTATCGTGACCGGACATCCTTGCATCGCCTCCAAGATACCGGCAAAATCGCTGCGCTGAAAGGGCAGCAATTTTTCAAGCGCCCGCGCACGCGCTTGGGGTGTATCCGACAGAATCATTTCTTGGACGATAGGCAAACGGTCTTGCTGCATGAACATATGCTCGGTTCGGCACAGGCCAATGCCTTGCGCGCCCAGTTCACGCGCCTTTTGCGCGTCCTCGGGCGTATCCGCGTTAGCCCACACCTCCATCGTGCGCATGTCGTCCGCCCACGACAAAAACGTCGAGAGCCATTCGGGAAGCTTCGAGGGAGGATCGATCAGCTTGAGCTCACCGATGACGACCGCGCCGGTGGTGCCGTCGATGGTAATCGGATCGCCTTCTTTGAACGTTGAAGGGCCGATCTGCGCCGTACGCGCTCGCCGGTCAATGTGCAGCGCTTCGCAACCCGATACGCACGGCTTGCCCATGCCGCGCGCGACTACCGCGGCGTGCGAGGTGGCCCCGCCTTTGGCGGTCAACACGCCACGTGCCGCAATCATGCCGTGAACGTCGTCGGGCGTGGTCTCGACGCGCACCAGGATCACCGCTTTTCCGGCCTTACCCCACGCTTGGGCGGTATCTGCGTCAAACACCGCCGCTCCGCTGGCAGCTCCGGGCGAAGCATTTAACCCTTTGCAGGCCACCTCGAAGCGCTCTTTCGGATCGATGCGTGCGTGAAAGAGCTGGTCAAGCGACGACGCGTTCACACGCGCGAGCGCCTCCTTCTTGGTGATAAGCCCTTCCTTAACCATGTCGAGCGCAATACGAACTGCGGCCTGCGCGCTGCGTTTGCCGGTGCGCGTCTGTAACATGTACAGTTTGCCGCGCTCAACGGTGAACTCGAGATCCTGCATGTCGCGATAGTGACGCTCGAGCGTATCGGCGATGTTGACGAACTGCGCATAGACGTCCGGCTGCGTATGCTGCAAGTCGGAGATTTTTTCCGGAGTCCGTATGCCCGCAACGACATCTTCGCCTTGCGCATTTCGCAAGTATTCGCCGAACAGCACCCGCTCGCCGGTATTCGGATTGCGCGTAAACGCAACGCCCGTTCCGGAGTCGTCGCCCATGTTCCCGAACACCATCGAGACGACACTGACCGCGGTGCCCCAATCGTCCGGAATCTTGTTGTACCGCCGGTAATCCTGGGCGCGCTTGGAATTCCAGGAATCGAAGACGGCATTGATGGCCAGATTCAGCTGCTCGTAGACGTCTTGCGGAAAATCCCGGCCGCTATGTTTGCGCACGACGGCTTTGAAATCGTTGATGACGTTTTGCCAGGTTGCCGCATCGATATCGGGATCGTTCGATACGCCCAGCTGGTCCTTCGCCGCAGCGATCCGCTGCTCGAATACGTCCTTCTCGACTCCGAGAACCACGCTTGCGAACATGGCGATAAAGCGGCGGTATGCGTCCCAGGCAAAACGTTCGTTGCCGGTAAGCGCAGCTAGACCACGTACGGTCACGTCGTTCAAACCCAGATTCAAAATGGTGTCCATCATGCCCGGCATCGAGACACGCGCTCCACTGCGAACCGACACCAACAGCGGGTTTGCGCTGTCACCGAAATGCTTGCCGGTACGCCGCTCCAGCTCGTCCATAGACGAACGCACGTCGCTCTCCAAGCCGGGTGGCGTGCGCCGTCCCAGCTTGTAGTAATCCAGACACGTCTGCGTGCTGATGGTAAAGCCCGGGGGGACGGGGAGTCCGGCCCGGGTCATCTCCGCTAAGCCCGCGCCTTTGCCGCCGAGGAGTTCTTTCATCTCTTCGGTGCCTTGTTCGAAGAACCAAATGCGCTGGTCGCGCACGTTCCTAGGCGTAGGCCGCGCAAGCATCTTCGACATCGTGACTCTCTCCGTTGGTAGCAATAGCCTTGGGCAGGCTTTTACCCACTCATTAGGCCAAGCAAGCCACGCCCTGCACGGCCGCGACTAGGCCATATGGTCCCGCAGGTACGCCTGCACGGCGTCCAGCGCGATGCGCTCCTGTTTAAGCGAGTCCCGCTCCCGTACGGTCACGGCGCGGTCCATTAGCGTTTCGAAGTCGACGGTCAGGCAGTAGGGCGTGCCTATCTCATCCTGGCGGCGGTAAAGCTGCCCGATATTGCCTTCGTCGTACTGGGTGCGGAAGTGCGGGCGCAGACCGCCCTCCAACTCACGCGCCTGCTCGACGAGCTCCGGGCGGTTGCGTGCAAGCGCGAATACCGCGGCCTGCACGGGAGCGATTCGCGGATGGAAATGCAGAACGGTTCGCTCGATTTCTTTCCCATTGGGATCGATGCCGCGTTCTTTTTCGTAGGCGTTGATGAGGAACGTGAGCGTGGTGCGGTCCATTCCTGCGGAGCTTTCGATGAGCAGCGGTGTGTATTTTTTCTTGGCCCCCTCATCGAAGAATTGCAGATCTTTACCGGAGAGCTGCATATGCGCGTCGAGATCATACGTGCCGCGGTGGGCTATCGATTCCAGTTCGCCCCATCCCCACGGAAACAAATATTCGACGTCAATTCCCGCCTTTGCGTAATGCGGGCGTTCCTCCGGCGAGAGTTCGTAGAAACGCAACTTCTCCGGTTTAATTCCGTAGTTGGAGTACCACGCCTTGCGGGTCTGGACCCATTCCTTGAACCATTCGAGATCCGCGCCGTCATCAGGGACGAAGTATTCCAGCTCCGCTTGTTCAAATTCACGCAAGCGAAACGTAAAGTTGCCCGGCGTAATCTCGTTGCGAAACGACTTACCGATCTGCGCAATGCCGAACGGCGGCTTTTTCCGAGCGGTCTGATACACGTTTTTAAAGTTCACGAAGATGCCTTGCGCCGTTTCCGGACGCAGGTACGCCGTGGACTCGGTATCTTCCAGCGGTCCGATGAACGTGCGCAGCATCAAGTTGAAGTTGCGCGGCTCCGTAAACGAATTTTTGCTTCCGCAATCCGGGCACTGATCCAGCGTCTTCAGATGGTCCGCCCGGAACCGGTGCTTGCATACTTTGCAGTCCACCATACGATCGTGGAACGCATCCACGTGGCCGGATGCCTTCCACGTCAGCGGGTGCATGATGATCGAAGAGTCGAACGCTACGACGTCGTCGCGCAGCTCCACCGTGTCGCGCCACCAAGCGTCTTTGACATTTCGCTTCAGGACTGCGCCCATGGGACCGTAGTCGTAAAAACCGCCGATTCCGCCGTAGATTTCGCTGGACTGAAAGATAAAACCGCGGCGCTTCGCCAGCGCCGTAATCTCGTCCATCGTGACTTGCGGTTGTTGCTCCACGGGTTGCGTTTCCATCGAAGGCAGGTGGTTTCCGGCGTTTCTAAGACCGTCCTCCTGCGACCGTGCGCAAATATTCCGCCACCGCGCGCTTGCCCGCGCGCGCCAGCCAAGCCTCCACGATGACGTCTTTCAGCTCGCCGCGTCCAATCTTCGGAAGGCGGATAAGCACCGCCGAGTATCCGTCGAAGTGCGGGATGGTAAAGAAGACCTTCGGGTTGCTCGCGATCAGCACGTCTTTCATTTCGAGCTCCGGCGTGATCACGGCCAGGATTGGACCCTCCGGCGCCTTGTCACCCAAAACCGCCACGTCGGATTTGCGGAGCGGTCGTTCCCATACGAACAGCTTTTTGTTTACCACCCAGGAGCGGTTGCCGCTGGACAGCGTCTGTTCCACAGCCCCGGGCAGCGCCAGGGCGTAACGCCGCACGTCACTCCAAGTAGCCATACCGGTTACCCACGATCTTCACGTGGCGTCAGTAGCCTTGGCTCATCCGGGGGATAGTCGCCGCGCGGATGTTCGTCACGCCATCGCTGGGCGCGATTCGCCAGCCACTCGAAGTTCTCAAAGACATGCGGACTCGTCCGGCGCACTTCCGCAATAGCATCCCGCAGAAGATTCCAATACAGGTTCACGTTATACCATTCGGTTTGCAGGTAAACGTGTTCGTCGATGAGGCCGTTACGCACGAACGAACCAATATGGTTGTACATATCGCATAAATACATCTCGGGGTGGTTCCGGCGGTTCACGGGAACTGCGCGCAGGCCCTCGCGAAACCGTTCGTCTTGCATGCGCTGCGCCAAATCGGAGCGGACGTAATTCACCAGATCACGTACGGCGGGATCGAGCAGCATGCCGAAGGCACTTTGAAGGCCGGCAAGTTGGTTGGACCGCCGAATATGCCGCAACTGCACGAACGCCGCGATCGCACTGGCCGCAATCACCACAAACGTCCCAACAGCCGCAACCGTGCCCCAAACGTCGAGCGACATGATTTAGCGAAATTCTCCGCAGAGCTACTATGTCAGCTCACAGGCGCTACGGCAGGCGCGTTGCATACTTGTTACAAGTGTGGTACCCTCCGCAGTGTATCAGGTCGTTGGACACATCGAAACGCGAGGAGGCGCTGCAGCAATGCGGCGCCTCGTTACTTTTAGGCGATGCCTTTGCGGTGAGTCCTTGCTCCCAGACGCAAAGGCGTGACTGAACATCGCTGGGGCGCTTCGATGGCGTCGACCGACGGTCTGATACACTGTTCGGCACCGGGTTCGATTCCCGGGCGCTCCAGCGGCAGCGGCTCTTAACCGTTGCGAAGTCGTGAAAAGTGTGGTATGTTCGGCACCGTATCAGGCCGTCGACACATCGAAACGCACGAGGCACTGCAGTAATGCGGCGCCTCGTTTATTTTACGCCTGATGTGCTTTGCAAAGCCGCCTTAATATGCTACGGTTGGTGCGTGTCACGCCGACGATGCACATCGAAACGCGAGAGGCGCTGCAGTAATGCGGCGCCTTTTTTCGTCAACCGATAACGCTCGCACCCTTCCACAGGCTCAGGATGACAAGAAAGTGCGTACTTGGCGGAGTTCGCGTCCCAGGAAAGGGCGGCGATGAAAACTCCTCG
>DASRSF010000302.1:0-8471 GCA_035656615.1 Vulcanimicrobiaceae bacterium
GGACGCCTAAGTTCACTTCAGGCAGTCCGATTTTGCCGGCGTCCTTGCGCGCGATGCGGATATCGGCAGCCATCGCAATCTCCATGCCGCCGCCCACGCAATGTCCGTTCAGCGCCGCGATCACGAGCTTGGGCGTCTGCTCCAAACGTGAGAGCGTTTCGTTGGCGTGCAGGCAGAACATGTATTTGAACTCCGGCGTCACGCTGTTGAGCATGGCGATGTTCGCTCCGGCGCAAAAGAATTTTTCGCCTTTGCCGGTAAGCAGCAGAACCTCGACGTCCTGATCGAAACGGGCGTCCAGAATCGCTTCGTCGAGCTGTCGCATCATCTCATGCGTGTACGTGTTCGCGGGCGGATCGTCGATCTCGATGATCGCGACGTGCCCGTCTTTGCTGTAATTGATGACGCGCTTGCCGTCGAAGGAACGTGCTTCACGGCCGAATGGTGTTTGCGCCACGCCGTTGGTTGTTGCTGACATAACCTTACGCTGCCTCACTCTTTCCTTTGGGTGCAATCCAGGACGGGTCTTTGAAATACTCGTTCAGACGTTCCTCGTCTTGCTTAACCGGCAAAACGGTAGGCGCGTAGGCCTCCCATTCTTGGGCGGTGAGCTGCCGCCCGTCGACCGTCCAATACTGGCCGGCATAGGCGCCGATTTGGCGGTTGAACCGCATATCCGGCATATACAGTTTGGTCTGCGAAGGGTTGACCGCGTTTACGCGCTCGATCGTCTTAGCGCATTCTTCATAGAATTGTCCACGAGCGCGCTCGTTGAGGTGCTCCTTGTCCGCGGCTTGATCTTCGATTTTGTCCTCATCGACGCGGCCTTTGATGCCCCAGGTGTACGCCCACTGCGCCGAACCGGAATGGTCGGTCCCGAAAAGATCCAGCGAACCGCTCACCCACTTATTATAGTACTTCTGTTGCAACTCGACCGGAATGACTGCGGCTTGAGCAATCCGTCGCAAACCCGAGATGCCGGTTCCCATATGGTAGGATTCTTCGCGAAGCATCGGTCCCATCGATTGCGCGAGCGGCGCAAAGCCCGAGTGCGAAAGCATCGTGAGCTGAAATTTTCCGTCGCGATCCATGAAGTTCGTGTACGCAAAAAAATCCAGCCAATGCGTCACGTCGTCGTTGAAAGCATTGAGCAGCCGGTTCTTCTTGCCGAACGCCCGCCGTTCGAGCATCTTTTGCGCTTCAATTCTACCGTCATGCCCAAAATGGTTGACCAGAAGATGGCACATCTGGTACCCGTGCCGCGTCTCCTCAACCATGATGCGCACCAGCGAGGCAAGGTCGTATTCGGAGGGGGCATTATTTACCAAGAAACGCTGCTGTTCGTTGGAAGCGAACTCCGTATCGCCCTGATACACGATCATGTTGAGCACGGCGTCACGCATGCGCTGATCCGGAATTTGCAGCACCTTCTCCCAGCGGTGCTCGCCGCGGAAATCGCCGAAGTAAATCTCGTTCACCGGCAATTCGCCGTACTTGGCTTCGAAGCGATAACCGGGCATGTAGCGCTCGATCAGCTCATTGTTCAAGCCGATGTCGTTCTGCCAGTCTTTGAGCAGGTCAAGCCAATCGTCGAAGGTGGAAATGCGTGCCATGGAAACCTCTAAGGCAATGGTGAATCGCGTCGTATGACGAATTTTTATTCTGTCGTGGAAATACTGTCACATGGTACGCTCCGCTAACCCGGAAGTCAACGAGCAAGCCCAGCAGGCGAGCGAGCGTAGGGTCGTTACGCGGCCGAACTCCTTTATTTTCACGTTGTTCGGGGATTTCGTGTACAGGAACCCCGCCCTCAACGATGAGGTCTGGGTCGGCGCCCTTATCCGGCTGATGGGCGAATTTGGTTTGTCGGAGCAGGCTGTCCGTCAAGCCGTGTCGCGGATGTCACGTCAGGGTTGGCTGGTCGCGCGAAAGCATGGGAACCGCTCGTACTACGCCCTAACCGCGCGTGGGCGCGGACGTGTGGAGGCAATCAGTCCGCGCATCTACGGCCCCGTCGTCGAATGGGACGGCCGCTGGCGCATGATCACGTATTCCGTGGCTGAGCGTCAACGAGAAGCCCGCGACCGGTTACGAAAAGACCTTACGGTCCTGGGTTGGGCGCCGCTTTCAGCCTCAACGTGGCTTTCGCCGAACGATGGGCTGCAATCGGCACGCAGCGCCGCGGAGGCGAGCGGCGTTCTGGAAAACGTTGATTTCTTCGTCGGTGAATTTGCCGGACCGCACACCGATCGCGAACTGCTGGAACGGTGCTGGAATTTGCCGTCGATCGCCGAGCAGTACCGTGAGTTTATCGCCCGGTACGAAGCGCGATTGCAGCGTGAGCGAGATAGCGGCGCGCTCCACGACGACGAAGCGTTCGTCGAGCGCATGTGGCTGGTGCACGATTACCGCAAATTCACGTATGTCGACCCCGGGTTGCCGAGTACACTGCTGCCGGCGCACTGGCCCGGCACGCGCGCCGCCGCACTATTCCGTGAATACTATGCACTGCTCGCGCCGAAAGCCGAGCGGCATTTCGCGCAGGCGCAACGTCCATGAAAATCTCCGCGTCAGCCGCGAAAAACCGCTTGCACTGGGACGCGCAAAGCGACACCTATCAGGCCGAACACGGCGCGCAACTGGCGCGCAATCCGCTTGCGTGGGGCGTATGGTCCATCCCGGAAGACGAATTGCATGTGCTGGGCGATGTGCGGGGCAAAGACGTTCTAGAGTTTGGATGCGGCGCTGCGCAATGGTCCATTGCGCTATCGAAACTGGGTGCGCGGTGTACCGGCCTGGATAATTCGGAGCGCCAGCTCGCGCATGCGCGCGCAAATATGCAAGCGCAGCAAACGGATTTTCCGCTCGTTCATGCGAGCGCGGAATCGGTGCCGCTGCCGCCGGCGTCGTTCGATATTATTTTCTGCGATCACGGCGCCATGTCGTTCGCCGATCCGCATCACACCGTGCCGGAGGCGGCGCGATTGCTGCGCGATGGCGGTCTGCTCGCATTTAACGCCGAGACTCCGCTGCACTTCATCTGCTGGGACAACGCAACGGACGCGGTTACGAACGCATTGCAAACGCCCTACTTCGAGAACCGCCTAAGTGAAGACGAAAACGCCGTCGTCTACTCGCTGCCCTACGGCGAATGGATCGCGCTGTTTCACCGGCACGGATTTGTCATCGAAGATTTGATCGAACTACGCGCCCCTGAACATGCCGACACCACCTACGGATCGTACGTCACCTATGACTGGGCACGGAAGTGGCCAGCCGAACAAATTTGGCGCGTCCGTAAAAAAGCGTAACGCTGCTTAGTCGAGTGCGCGTGACATGCGTTCGACTATTTCATCCAGAATTGCGCTGGACGTTCCGAGATTGAGCCGCACGAATCCGGCACCGGTTGAGCCGAACTTCGTGCCGCGTTCCAATGCGACTCGGCCCCGCTCCAAGAACCGCGCTGCCGGGTCGTCGCCAAAGTCGAGTTCACGGCAATCCAGCCACGCCAGATACGTTGCTTCCCCCGGGCGATAGCGTATTGCCGGAATCGACTGGTGCAAACGGTCTTCCAAACGTCGGCGGTTGTTGTTCAAATGCTCGCGGAGCGCGTCGAGCCATCCTTCTCCGTCGCGAAACGCAGCGATGGAGGCAAGCACACCGAAGTGCCCGGTGCGATAGAGCACCTCGTCGGCGCGGCGCGTCAGCTGCGCGCGCAACGGCGCATGTGTGCGACCGTTCGCTGTCATTATTCCGCACTTCAAACCGGCGATGTTCCAGGCCTTGGATGCAGCGGTGAGCGTGATGCACGACTGTTCTTCATCGGACACGGTAAGCATGGGAACGAAGTCAATGGCGGGCATCGTCAGCGGTGCGTGGATCTCGTCCGAGATGATCGCAACGTCATACCGCCGGGCGAGCTCGGCAATCGGCTCGAGCTCGGCGCGAGTCCAGACGCGACCGACCGGGTTGTGCGGCGAACAGAGCAGATAGGCTTTTGCGCCGTCCGCAAATGCGTGCTCCAGGCCGTTCATGTCAACGCTGTAACGGCCTGACAGATCACGATCCAAATCAACGCAAACCACGCGGCGCTCGGAATTTTCGATGACTTGAAAAAACGGCGGGTAGACCGGTGGGTTGATAACCACGCCGGCGCCTCGCTCCGTAAAAAGCCGCAACGACTCTTCTACGCCGGCCATGACATCAGGCACGGCAAAAACCCGATCGCGCTCGATGTTCCACGCGAAGCGGCGCGCAGCAAATTCCGCGAAGGCGGAGCGCAGCTCGGCCGGCCAGGCATAGCCGGAGTCGCCGCTCTCCACCGCTTCATGCAGCACATTCCGGATTGGCTGTGCCAATTCGAAATCCATTTCCGCGACGAACGCAGGCAGCACGTCCGGCGGATGCGTCACCCATTTTTCGCTCTTGCGCCGCCGAAGCGCGGCTAGATCTATGGAGTCAAACGAATACTGGGCCACCGCTATATTATTTGCCGCCTTCCTCCAGGATACTACCCCATGAAGTCACGGTTCGCAGTAGTTCCCACCGCGATTGAGCACCATTTCGATCGCCGCTTCGCTCAAGTCCAGCAGTGGGGAGCTTCCCGCCGGAACAATCTCGTACGTTCGCATAACTGTTATCCAGGTAGATATAGCCTCTTCGCGCCGATGGGTTGCGTCTTGGACATCACCATATGCCAGCAGTGCAAAGGGAAACACCGGAACGTTGTTGATGATTTTTTGCAGCTTGGCTGCGGCGCTTGAAAAATTGCCCGTGCCTGCGACCACGAGAGCATCGTGGAGCTCGCGAACGGAGCCATTTTGAAGAAATACTCCGTTGGCAGGTACGGGGTTTCCTGCGAACAGCGCAGCATATCGCCGAAGCGCCATTGCATAATCGCCACGTTCAGCAAAAACATCTCCGTCGAACACTGGTTGGTGGACATACCGCAACACACGCCGCCATAACTTTACCGCTTTGCAATGTTCGCCGCCTTCGTAGTCATCGGCTCCTGCAAGGATAAGATTGTACATGGAATCCGGATCGGGCGGCTCCGGTAGCAATGACGCCAGGGCCATTCGAACAGCAGCGGCCTTGCGATAATGCCCATAGGCTTCGAGCGTGTAGGCCTGGTGTAGCAGATCGGAACTGCTCGATATCGAAATACCAACGAATTGCGAGAACAGCAAGCCAACGCACAACATCAAGTACATATTAACGCCCAAATCGAAGCTGGATGCCGTCCGTCTCTGTGTAAAAGCTTTGCTGCCCAGAACTTATAAGGGTTGTGCGCACTTGCCCAGCATCAGGGACGCTTTGAAACCAGGCCGGATTCAATACTTGGCTCGGGCTATTGCAGCTACCGTTATCCGAGCAGTATCCCCAGCCAACATTGTATAGTTGAATAGCGGGTTCACCGGCACTCATACCAAAGGAATACCCGTCCTCCGCAACACCGGTAGGTAGCGTAAGGGCCGGTATTTGCGCGATTGAAACCATGATTTTGAGAACTTGTCCACCCGAGGTCCAATCTGCGTAATTTGCAGGCTTTTGAACAAGAGTACGGCTGTTAACACGGCCCGTCGAATCGTATCCCGTGGCAAAGGTTAGAAGATAGCCACCGGTGATAAGGAAATGAATCGAGTGTGCCCCCCTGCAGGGCCAATTTACATTATCAATCGGTGTCGGCTGCCCGGCGGCGGAAGCGACTTTGATAAAGAGATTAAATACATCGTGGGCCGCGCTGTATTGAAATCCTCCATCTGCCGTATCCTGACCGCTGCCGCTCCAACCCCCGCTGTAAATGTAACCGGTGTCTCCGGCTGCACCTTGAGTTGCGGTCGGCGTGAGGGGGCAGGATCTTGGCGCTATGCTTGCACTCGCGTACGTATAGTGAAAGGCGCCGTCCGAATACAGGCGTCGGTACGGACCTGTGGTCGTTACGGGCGGAGGATTCATATACATGGGATGCGTTAGCCCAGCCCCAATTTCGCCCGGCTTAGGAAGGACTGGTGGCCCGGCTAGCAGGTGGCCGTCCTGGCCTACATACGTTGAAACCGAGCCCTGCGCGGGACGTAAGAGTTCCACCTCTCGCCTGAGAGTGACATGGTTCGCGTAGATCTTTCCATTTTCGCTAAAGTATATGACGTTCGCGCGAGCGATCTGCGGAAGATGCAACATTACATTTCTAATAAGATCACGATCTGTTGCGGATATTGTCGCGTCTATGTGGCTATCAACGTCGGCATCGCTAATCGGCGAGGGAATGATTTCCTTTGGGATGACCGGTCCGGACGAAACACTCCCGTAGCCATTGACAACAGTAGGAAAATTTTTTTCTGAGCAAGAGGCGAGTACAACGGTGACGAGCGCCAGCGCAGTTGGTCCATTGATTTGGGCGAAAAACTTCATCTGCCATTGTTATTACACGAACATCACGAGCGTCCGACGGGAGTCTGACGCTTTCGTTATTAGATGCTGGCGAACGCCACAATCGCTGTGTGCTAGTCGTCGCCTTCGTGGAGGTGGAGGTGGCAGCCGTCTTCGGCGTCGGCGAGAACTTCGCGGGCTTCGGCGAGCATTGCTTGCGAGACGGGGCTGCCGTCGGATATTGAGCCGTCTTCAGCTAAAAAGTCCACTTCGGTCCACTCTTCCCACGTTTCGAGCGGCACGCCGTCGATTTCGCCCGGAAAGCGGACGCAGAAGCCTTCCTCCATGTGCAGACCGACCACTAGAATGCGTGTGCCGCGCGGGAAGTACTCGCCGTCTTTCCAAAGGGTTCCGTACGTCGTTTGATAGGTCGTCCCGATTTTCAGCGATTCGATGGCGGTTACACTCCAAAGGGGTCGATCGGCTTTTCGCCGGTGTAGGTGAGAACGCTTTTGGTTTCGGAATACAGCGCCATCGTTTCCATACCCAATTCGCGGCCGTATCCCGACTGTTTATAGCCGCCGAACGGTACGCCGGGGAACACGGCGTACGGCGTATTGATAGCCACCGTACCGCTGCGCAAGGCGCGCGCTACTCTATTCACGCGGCCAACGTTCTGCGACCAGATGCTGGCCGATAAGCCGTATTCCGTGTCGTTGGCCATGGCTACGGCCTGCGCCTCATCCTTAAAACGCACAAACGTCACGACGGGACCGAAGATCTCTTCACGCGCGACGCGATGCGAAGGTTCGCCCTCATAGGCGGTTGCGCTCCAGAACCATCCGCGTTCGTGTTGCGGGCCCAGCTCGGGCGGCTCGCCGCCAAACAGTTTGGTCGCTCCCTCGCCCTGGGCAATGCTGCAGTATTCTTGAATTTTTTCCAACTGTTCACGCATCGTGATCGCGCCGATGTGTGTCTGCGGGTCTTCGGGATCGCCCACGCGCAAACGTTTCGCCTTCTCGCTAAACGCGGCGATGAAGTCATCCGCAATTCGGTCGTGCAAGAGCACCCGGGAACGCGCTTCGCACGTCTGGCCGGCATTGTAAAATATACCGTACAGCGCGCCGTTCACCGCTTGTCCAAGATCGGCGTCGTCAAAAACGAGCGACGGCGATTTGCCGCCCAATTCCAGCGTCACGCGTTTTAGCGTTTGCGCCGCGGTAGCAGCAACGCGCTTGCCCGTTACGGTGCTTCCGGTGAATGCGATTTTATCGATGTCCGGATGTTCGACCATTTGCTGTCCCAGCTGCGGGCCGCCGCCGGTGAGCACATTGAGCACGCCTTCCGGCAATCCGGCTTCTAGCGCAATCCTTCCCAGCTCGATTGCGGTCAGCGGCGTTGACGGCGCAGGTTTGAGCACTATCGTACACCCGGCCGCGAGCGCGGGCGCAACTTTCCAGGACGCAAGCAGCAGCGGGAAGTTCCACGGAATGATCGCACCGACCACTCCCACCGGTTCGCGAACCGTATAGGCAAGGTAACCTGGTACGGGCGCGGGCAAGGTGCTGCCGTAGTTTTTGGTGGCCGCCCCGGCGTAAAATTCGAAGCAATCAACGATTGCCGAAAGTTCGCCCTTTGCGGTTGCGAGCGTTTTACCGTTGTCGCGAACCTCCAGCAACGCAAGTTCGCCGGCGCGTTCCGCAATGAGTTGCGCCATTTTATAAATAATCTTGGCACGGCGTGAGGCCGTCATCGTCGCCCATTTGCCGCTTTCGAACGCCGTTCGCGCGGCACGCACCGCGCGATCCACGTCGGCGGCTGACGCGTCGGCAACTTCGGCAAGCTGCGCACTCGTTGCCGGATTCGTATCCGTGTAAAGCGCGCCGCCTTGCGCGTCAACCCAATCCTTGCCGATCAGCAGCTGCGTCTTGGCGGCTGATGCCGTTGCCGTCATCGATTACAACCTCTCGAAGATCGCCGTGATGCCTTGGCCGACACCAATGCACATGGTCGCAATGCCGTACCGCCCGTTCCGCCGCCGTAGTTCGTGCAGCAGGGTCGTCGCGATGCGGGCACCGCTTGCTCCCAGCGGATGCCCCAGG
>DASRSF010000303.1:0-1677 GCA_035656615.1 Vulcanimicrobiaceae bacterium
GGCGGACGCGACGGCGATCGTGTATGGCTGGATATCGGCGCGAACCCTATCATCCACGTGGAGGGCCGGTTGGAGAACGGCAACATCACGGGAACCGCGATAACCTCCGGCACCGAGCCGTTGGCCTTTGCAGCGACGCGCACGCTGCGCTCCGCGCGTTAAGCGCCTTGGGCTTTCATCTGTCGCCAGGCCCGTTGGGCAGCCGGCGGCAGATGGTCCATATTTTTCAAGAACAACGTAAGCTGCCAGATCTGCGTTTGATTTAACGTCGTGCGGAATGACGGCATGCCCGTCCAGCGCAGCCCATGAACGACCTTCCAATACGTCTCGCCGACAGGGTCGTCTTCAACACCGTGCCGTCCCAGTTGCGGAGGTTTCTGATACAAACCTTTGGCGATGTTCGTGCGCTTACCGGTTGAGTCTCCGTGGCACACCGCGCAATTCTGCCCGTACAGTTTTACGCC
The DNA here is from genome assembly GCA_035656615.1 of Vulcanimicrobiaceae bacterium. Lineage (GTDB taxonomy): Bacteria > Vulcanimicrobiota > Vulcanimicrobiia > Vulcanimicrobiales > Vulcanimicrobiaceae > DASRSF01. The sequence continues at coordinate 465 of DASRSF010000303.1, forward strand.
GGCCAGCAGATTCGCGTTATCCGCGGGAATAGGCGCGTCTACGGCCGGGGCGCTTCGGCTTAACGTGGCGCGCAATGACGTTTTCGCCGCCCACCGTTCGAAGGGCGGCGGCTTATCATCGGCGTTCGCCGGAATGGTGCCGGTTTGAATAATTACGAATCCGGCAATAGCGGTCGCAAAAATTACGAGCAGCGCGCCCGCAAGGATACCTCTGAGCATGTTATTGCTTTACCTGCCCTGTCTGTGGTTGGCCTGAGACATCACTTCAGGCGTGTGTAGACGTATTCGGCGACGTCATGCAAGTCGCGAGCCGACATCTGCCAGCGCGGCATGACGGGATCCAAAGGCTTGCCTTCGTTATCGATGCCGGTGCTGATTGCCCGCTGCAATAGAGCAACCGTGTACGGGTGTTTCTGCCTGGTTACGAGCTCGGCGTGACGCAGATCTGCGCTAACCGCACCGTCGGGAAAACGCACGCCGCCTGAACCATCGGGTTTATGGCACGCTGCGCAGCTTGCGCGTAGCGGAGGGCTTTTTGCGTGAATTTGTACGCCGCCGAGATCCCGTCCGGTCATAAAAATTGACCGGCCGTTAGCAACGGATTGCGCCGCGGAAGTAGCGCTGGATTGCGGCGCTGGGCTCGGCTTGGCATGCGTTGCACCCCCTGCGCACCCGCAACAGGCCAATGCCAGCGCGAGTGCCGCGGGGACCCGATGTTTATACAGCATTCTCGGCTTGTACCCGCTCGCGGCGCTACATCTCTGCGTCCCGCACAGGCATCGACGGGATGCGACCCAAATGGCCGCTTCGGGAGGGAACCGCTGTGGCCGCTTATGTTATCGTCGACGTCGACACCTCGGATCCGCAACGATACGAAGATTATAAACGTGTGGCGCAGGAAACGGTAGCGCAATACGGCGGACGCTACTTAGCCCGCGGCGGAACGATGCACATTCTTGAAGGCGACTGGCAGCCCACGCGCTTAGTGATTCTGGAATTTCCTTCGTTTGAACGCGCCCGCGAATGGTGGGAATCTGCGGCATACGGCCCTGCCAAAGAACTGCGTCAAAGCATCAGCCGAACCGACATGGTCCTGCTCGACGGTTACACGCCGTAAGCGCGTATCGCGTATCGTGGCGGAGAGGGTGGGATTCGAACCCACGGAACCCGCGAAGGTTCAACGGTTTTCAAGACCGCCGCATTCAACCGCTCT
>DASRSF010000304.1:0-1705 GCA_035656615.1 Vulcanimicrobiaceae bacterium
CGGACAGGTGGGATTTGCAAACGTCCAAGGACTATTGAACGCGCTGCTGTTGACTCTGGCGGCGGCGATTCTGTGTTTTGGGCTGCATTTGCACGTTGAGGCGATGCTCGCGGCTTGGGTCGCCGTCAATGCCGCGATCACTGTCTATTCGCTGCTGAACATGCGCAAGTACAAAGGACCCGCCGGTACGCCGCAAGAGCGCGCGCAAGCTCTGCGCGAGCACACGTCGTTCGGTTTGAAAGTGACGGTAAACCAGCTGCTCGGGCTGCTCAATTATCAGGTGGACATCTTCATCGTGCTGTTCGTGCTGGGCCATGCCTCGCTCGGGCGGTATTCGATCGCCGTTGGCGTCGGGATGATGATGTGGCAGCTCAGCCGCCCGCTCTCGGTCGCATCGTATGGTTCGGTGACGCGCGGAAGCGCGGAAGCCGCTGCGCGTATCACCGTTTTGTGCGTGCGGCATGCCCTTTTCAACGTCGGCATTGCCTGTGCGGTACTCGTGTTCATCGGTCCATGGCTGCTGCATCTGGTTTACGGGCCGGCGTTCGACGAATCCGGCCGCGCGCTGCAACTGCTGCTTCCCGGGATCATCGCGTACTGTACCGTCCCGTTCTTCTCTCAATATTTTACGCTGCAGATGGGAAAGCCGGGACTCAACACGCTGGTGACGGCAACCTCTACCGCTGTTTGCGCCGCCGTAACGTTCGCGCTCATTCACCGCTTCGGCATTGCCGCAGGTGCGATCGGCACGTCGGTATCGTATACGGCCGGTTTCATTATCTGCGTAACCATTTTTTGCAAGAATACGGGCACCGCGCCGTCCGGCCTATTTGCCTTTGGAATGCACGATCTGCGGCACTACGGTACGCTGCTCACGTGGATTTTCTCCGGAATGCGGTCTACGTACGTCCGGCGCGGCGGTTAATCTCGGCCGCGAGCGCGTCCGGGTCTGAATCGGGGTCCGATTGAACGACGACGTACCGGTAGCGTTCCTGAGTTGTTTCAATAACCACACAGTTGCGCCCGTCGCTATAATCCAAGAACGCCAGCCCGCCGGGGAACATAAACGTTCCCGCCATTTTCACCTCGGGAATATTCGTTCCGGCGAGCTTGCGCCACATGTGGCGCCACCCGTTTTCGTCTTCCACATGGTGACGTAACATGCGAGAGCGGAATGCGCAGCGACCCGTGCACCGCCAAAAACTTCTCGCCGGACGTGAGATCAATCTGAACGTTCGTGCTTTCAATACTGATGCGTGCCATGTTCGATACCATCGGTCATGCCGGTTTGGAGACGGCAAAAAGAATAACGGGTGCATCCGGTTCGCGCCCCTGCAGTTCCTCTGCGGCAAGCGCGAGTGCTTGCTCCGCAGCAGCCAAGCCGCGGAAGTCCGCGATGCGCGCACCATGCGCGACGTACAGGTCGGGCAATGCGCGGCCCACGTCGCCAAAGCTCGTGCCTTCCTCAATAAGGGCGCGTAAGGCAGGCGCCGCCTCGCAGGCGGTCGTTTGCCGAATGATTGGATCGCGCAACGCCAAGCGCCCTACGCCGTGACGATCGAGCACGCGCACCATGTCGCCATGCGCAAAGGCATACAGTTCCGGCGTGCATGCCTGGGCTACGAGCTCAGACACCGGAGCTCGGAGCAAACGCGCCGCGGCTTGTGCGACTTGGTCCTGCGAGAGCTCCGGACGTGCCGATGTC
>DASRSF010000305.1:0-1913 GCA_035656615.1 Vulcanimicrobiaceae bacterium
ACGGCACATTGACCGAAACGCCGATACCGAACGACCTCGCCGAGCAGGCTGAGGTCTCACGCGGACAGTTGCTCGAAGCGATGGCCGATTTCGACGACCATTTGATGGAGGAACTGCTCGAGGGAGTTGAGCCGCCCCAAGACGAGGTGGAAAAAGATCTCTGCCAGGAGTGTTCGCACGATCAAATCATTCCCGTGCTGAGCGCTGCCGGATTACTGGGATTCGGCGTGGGACCACTGGTCGAGGCAATCGAAAAATGGTTCCCCTCGCCGCTGGACTCACCAATCGTTGATGCGGAAGGTCGAAAGATCGAAGCAAAGACCGAAGGTCCGCTCGCGGCCCAAGTGATCAAGACGATCATTCATCCTCAGTCCGGAAAGCTTTCCGTGGTACGCGTTCTGACCGGTACGCTGAAGTCGGACGCAACGCTCACGAACATCACGAAGAACGGCGAGAAGGTGCGGCTGGGCGGCCTCTACCGCCTGCAGGGCAAAAAGCAAGAAGCGATGACGGAAGCCGGGCCGGGGAGCATCGTTGCGCTCGGGCGGCTTGAGTCCGTTACGACCGGCGATACGCTCACGGAAAACGGCTTTAAGATTCTTCTGCCGCGTGTCCCCGCGTCCGACCCGGTGTATGCGGTCGCGATCAAACCCAAAGAGCGCATGGACGAAGCGAAGATCTCGCAGATGCTCGCGCGTATCATCGACGAGGATCCGGCACTGCGGCTGGAGCGCGCGTCGATCACCAACGAACTCTTGCTATTGGGCAGCGGCGAACAGCATGTCACCATCGCGGTCGAGCGGTTAACGCGCAAATTCAAAGTAGAAGCCGCGACGGCGCCGCCGACGATTCCGTACCAAGAAACGATCACCGGCGGAACCGAAGTGCACTCGCGCTACAAACACCAGACCGGCGGCCACGGCCAATTCGGCGACGTGTGGCTGCGGTTTGCGCCGCGCGATCGCGGCAACGGCGTAACGTTCGAAGAAAAGATCGTCGGCGGAGTCGTCCCGCGGCAATTCATACCGGCGGTTGAAAAGGGCGTGCGCGAGGCCTTGCAGCACGGCAGCGTCGGCGGATATCCCGTCACCGATATCCACGTCGTGCTTTTTGACGGCGCGTACCATGACGTCGATTCGAGCGAACAATCGTTTAAGACCGCGGCCGGAATGGCGGTGCGGGATGCATTACCCAAGTGTAATCCGGCGGTCCTGGAACCGATCGTTCGCGTAAACGTTACCGTACCGACGCAATACACCTCGACGGTGATCCAGCAACTCACCGGTAAACGGGGACAGATCCTGGGAATGAATCCCGCACCCAAGGCCGGGCATGACATCGTTGAAGCGGACGTGCCGCAAGTCGAGCTTTCCCGCTACATCACCGAATTACGCACCGCCACACAAGGGTTGGGAACGTATTCGTGGCGACACGAGCGCTTCGATCCCGTTCCCGGAAAATGGACTGGGCCCAAAGCCACCGCCGGAGCTTGAAAGGGACGAAACGTTGACTAAAACGCTTGGCGCCGTTGCGGCGCTTTGCGTGCTGCTTGCCGCATGCACGCAGACCGGGACAGCTTCCCGCGCCGGAGGAGCATCTTCGGGAACCGGCGCGCTTCGCATTGCGATCCAGCAAGATCTCAAGAACCTCAACCCGCTGCTGACTTCGAATACGACCGACGGCATGATTTCGTTCTTGATGTTCGAGCCGCTGCTTCATGCCGATCCCCGCGGTAACCCGGTGCCGATGCTCGCCGCCACCGTTCCGAGCACCGAGAACGCGGGCATCTCGCGCGACGGATTGAGCATCGTGTACCACTTGCGCAAGAACGTGCGCTGGAGCGACGGCGTCCCGGTCACAAGTAAAGACGTCAAATGGTCCTGGCAAGCAATGATGAATCCCAACAATAACGT
>DASRSF010000306.1:0-10304 GCA_035656615.1 Vulcanimicrobiaceae bacterium
ACCGGGATGCCATTTGGCTTCGCCATATAAGCAATGCCTTTTTCGACAACCTTCCTTTCCTCTGAGAACTCGTCGCTTTTGAAGCGTTCGAGGATGGCGGGATCTGGTTCTACCTCGGGAGACACACCCAACCGTTGCATAACGTTTAGTTGCACTTTGACAGCCGCCGCCGCGTCATCAAGACGCCGCTGCAATTCATCCCCAAGCCAGTGAGCGATATCGAGGGTGTCTCGCGCCGTTATATTAAAGTGCTCGGCCAGCACGTCGTCGTAGGGTACGCAAAGCTCGCGGACTCGTTCGGCGATTTGCTCCGCGACAGCGATTCGCCCCGCCATGAAGTAGTGCAGGAATCCCTGTCCTGCGATGTGCACTTTTTTCGGCTCTACTTTTCCGGCCACCAAGCCGTCACTGTGGCGGCGAGCATAAAATTCGACAATTTCGTTCAGCAGTGTGACCATACGGTCGAGCCTATCGCGGCCCAATTCAGCCGGGCTCTCCGGTTCCAACGTACTCATCGCTAGGCCGATCAGGTAAAGCGTTTGGCGTAACGGAGAAGAAAGTCCGAACGAATTCTCCCTTAGATTTTGACCCGCTCCAAGCCACAGGCTCGCGAGCCAACCGCATAACTCGGTGGTCGCTGTTGTGCTTGCCAGGTCCAAGAGCTCATCAATGGCGCGTTCAAGGGTCCGCGTTGTCTTTGCCGGCTGCAGCATCGCAATTCATAATCAAATTTCGCGAGGGCCCGGTTTCGCCGATGCGATTGGCGCCTCGCACACGAAAAACCGCACGCCCAACCGAACGCCGTTGCACCTAAATTCTTAGTTGACATAAGTCGCCAAACCTTGTAGTCTATAACTAATTCCTTAGGTACACTTCGGAGGCGGTATGGACGTTGGGCGCCCGCTGTTTGCTATTGGCTTGACGCTCGCGATTGCCGCAGGGGGCTCGCCCACCAAAGCCGTTGATGCGCAGGACGTTCAGGGGCTGAAGATTCCCACGGTGAATACGCCTCCCGCGCTTACCGGTGACCTAAGTTCGCCGGTATGGAAGCAGGCCACTGTCGTGAAGCTGGGCTACGACCGTCAGACGCACGCCGCCGCAGCAGAGCCCACGACAGCGTATTTGCTGACCGACGGCAAGGCATTATATGTCGCCTTCGACAGTGTGCAAACGCGCACGGCCATTGTCGCAAACCAACGCACGAACAACGTCGGCGTTGACACTGACGATGAGGTGAAGGTCGCGCTCTGGCCGGGCGGACGCAGCGGATTCAACTATCAGTTCATCTCGACGCCCATTGGCACGCGGTATCAAGTTTCATCAGAGAACGCGAACTACGAGCCCGCGTGGCAAGCCGTCGCTAAAACCACTAAAGGCGAATGGTTCGTCACGATGCGCATTCCGCTCAACATCGTGCGCGGCGCAAAACAAGACGATTGGATGCTGCAGCTCTCCCGCTGGGAACCGACGACGAACTCGCTCTATCTCTGGAGCGGCGGACCGCTGGTGAGCGGCACGAGCGATTCGAATTACGCACGTCCGCTGCTCGGCATGCCGGCCACCGTAGCGCTTCGTCCCAAGCCGCGCCTCGCGCTCTACACGCTGGGCGCGATCGCCGCGCCCTCAATCGGCGGCAACACCTCACGCATGGGCGCCGATATCGCCATTCCGGTGACGGAAGGGACGTCGTTCATCGGCGCGATCCATCCGGATTTTTCCAACGTGGAGCAAGATCAGCAGACGATCTCACCGACCGCGTTCCGGCGCTTCTACAGTGAAACGCGTCCGTTCTTCACGCAAGGAGCGGGATTTTACAACTACTATGAATGCGACGCATGTCCAAATGAAGCGTCGTTATATACGCCCGCTATTCCAACGCCGCGTGACGGCTACGCTCTCGAAGGTCATGAGGGACGGTTCAGTTTCGGAGGTTTCGACGCAATCGGGGCGGATCGCGCCGATACCGCGCAGTCAATCGTTTACCGCACCAAACCGCGCAACTGGTTCACCTCGGTTCAGCGCGTTACCGTGGACATGCCCGGCCTGCACGATGACACCTTGCAGTTTGCGACCAAGTGGGACGATCTGCAGCACAAGTTCATCTATGCCAACTATGGGACGGAATCGGGAACGCTGGTAAACGACGGCAGTCAGAGCAAATTTGCCGAGTTCGGCGGCGGCTGGTACGGCGCACACTCGTTCACCGGCGGCGGTATCCGGCGTATCGGCGCACAGTACAATCCGTACGACGGCTTCTTCACCAACACGGCGATCGCGGGATACGGTATCTCAAGCAACCACAATTGGACGCCGAGCGGCGGCTTTGCAAAAAGCATTACGGGATATGTCTTTTTGGACCGCTACAAAGATACGCTGGGGCGCGGAAAAGCGCTGGAAGATACGCAGGTCGGCATCGATATTGTGACGCGCAGACTGTGGGAATTCACCACCAACAGCGGATCCAGTTACTTCCTGGTAAACGGCATCGTCTCGCCGATCACGCAAAACTATAGCGCCATCACGTATCACTCCGGCACGGCAACGCCGACGACGTTCGGGTACGCTACGGGAATCTTCGGAAACGGACGGCTCGATTCGTGGACGCGCACAACGACGTTCGCGCTCGGGCGCCGCACCTCGGTAACACTGCAGGCCAACGACACGCGTCAGTACCTGGTCGGTCATGTCAACACACAATGGCTGGAGCGCGCGAGCATCGCCGTACAACAAGGCCCCGACGCCTCGTTCGCCATCGGCTTACGCCGCATCATCGGTACCGGACCCGATTTGAACGGCGCCGACACAAGCTGCCTCGCAGGCTGCACGAACATATCGTTCGCCTACCACAAGCTTTTCGGCCCCTTCGAAATCTACACCGCCTACGGCGATCCCAGCACGCTCTACACCCGCCCCCAGTTCCTCTTCAAAATCATCCGCTACATCGGCGCCGACAAAGGCACGTAACCTCACGCGTCAACACTCCTCCTGTCAGGGGGGTGTCGCTTAGCTACGCATAAACGCCGCGGAGCTTTAGGGCTTGGACGACGCGGTCGATGCCCATCATGTAGGCTGAGCTGCGATACGGGACATTGTGGCGTTTGGATATGCCGCGGAGTTCGTGGAAGTTCGTGATAAGCGTGTCTTCGAGGCGGTCGTTGACTTCGTTGAGCTTCCAGAAGTAGCCCATGCGGTCTTGCACCCACTCGAAATACGATACGGTAACGCCGCCGGCATTCGCCATGATGTCGGGAATTACAGTAATGCCGCGTTCGTTGAAGATGCGGTCGGCATCCGGCGTCGTCGGGCCGTTCGCGCCTTCGACGATCAGTTTGGCCTTGACGAGCGGCGCATTTTCAGCGGTCAGCACTTTCTCCAAAGCGGCCGGGACCAACACGTCACAATCGCTCTCAAGCAGTTCGGAGTTGCTAATTTTGTCACCGTCGCGAAACGCGCCGAGGTTGCGATCTTTTTCAACGAGCTCGCACGCCTTTTCGACGTCGATGCCGTCCTGGTTGTAATATGCGCCCGTAACGTCGGATATACCGACGATCTTGCAACCCCGCTGCGCGAACAAACGCGCGGCCCACATACCGACGTTGCCGAAACCTTGGATCGCAACGCGTGCGTCCTGCGGAGCGATTCCCATGTTCTTGAGCTCGTCCATGCCGCAGATCATGACGCCGCGTCCGGTCGCTTCAACGCGTCCTTTCGAGCCGCCGATCGCAAGCGGTTTACCCGTAACCACGCCCGGCACCGATTGGCGCATATGCATGGAATACGTATCCATGAACCACGCCATCGTTTGCGGGTTGGTGTTGACGTCCGGCGCGGGCACGTCTTTGTCGGGACCCACCACTTCGACGAGCTCCGCCGCGTAACGGCGAGTTATGCGTTCCAGTTCACCTTGCGACAACTTGGTCGGGTCGCAGGTCACGCCCCCTTTGCCGCCGCCGAAGGGCAAATCGACAACCGCGCATTTCCACGTCATCCAGAACGCCAACGCCGTGACTTCGTCCAGCGTCACTCCGGGATGGAAGCGGATGCCTCCCTTTGCAGGCCCACGAGCGAAACTGTACTGAACGCGATACCCGGTGTACACCTCAAACTCGCCGTTATCACGCTGAAAAGGAATCGAGAAAATAATTTGCCGCGTGGGGTGCGTGAGTATCGCGCGCATCGTCGAGTCGAGTTGAAGCAGGTTCGCTGCTTCGTTGAAGTATGCGATGCCGTCTCCGAAGACCGAGACTTCGCGCACAGCAGTGGTCATAAACGGTTAGTGCCTCCGGCAAAAAGCCAAACACGTGGATGTTTGGGTCCTAAGAAAGGTTCCCCTATGTTCAAAAGTCGTACCCTGGCGAGCGACCGCTAGACATTAAACCGAAAATTGACAACGTCGCCCTCCTGCATGACGTACTCCTTACCTTCGGAACGCACCAAACCGGCCGCCCGCAGGGCGTCCATCGTTTTGTATTCCACGTAATCCTGGTAGCTGACAATCTCGGCCCGGATAAATCCACGCTCGATGTCGGTGTGAATCTTGGCCGCGGCCTGGGGCGCGCGGGTTCCCCGCTCGATCGTCCAGGCGCGGACCTCCTTCTCGCCGGCGGTCAGGAACGTCATCAGGCCGAGCATGTCATATGCGCTTACCGCCAGCCGGTCCAATCCGCCGCTGCTAATTCCTAACTCCGCACAAAACTCGGCGGCCTCGTCCTCACTTAGCCCGGCGAGCTCAGCCTCCACCTTACCGCAGAACGCCACCACACCGCTGCCGTCTTCTTGCGCGATTTCTCGTACGGCTTCGAGCAGCGGCCCTGGGCGCGTGATCTGGGCTTCGTCGATATTGGCAACGTAGAGCAGCGGCTTGGCGGTCAACAAAAATGACTCCGCGGCCAGTTCTGCTTCGGCGCTTCCCCTGGGGAAGGTGCGGGCCGCCCGCCCGGCCTCCAGCGCGGCGACCAGACTTCGTGCAGCCTCGACTTTATAGCGCAACTTCGGGTTGGCCCGCGCTTCGCGCTCGAGTTTGTCCTGCCGTTTTTGCAGCGTTGCGAGATCGGCAAGCGCCATTTCTATGCCGATGATCTCCACGTCCCGGCGCGGGTCGGGGCCGCCTTCGACGTGGGTCACGTTCTCGTCGTGGAATGCGCGCACGACCATGGCGATCGCATCGGTCTCACGGATATGGCTCAAGAACGCATTGCCCAGTCCCTGACCCGAGCTGGCACCGCGCACCAAGCCGGCGATGTCGACAAAGCGTACCGTCGCCGGAACGATACGGGCCGAGTTCACCAGGCCCGCCAGCACGCTGAGCCGCTTATCCGGAACAGGTACCTCGCCGACGTTCGGTTCAATCGTCGCGAACGGATAATTCGCTGCCAGCGCTTGTGCCGACCGGGTTAGCGCATTAAAGATTGTGGACTTGCCGACGTTCGGCAACCCGACGATTCCGCACGATAGAGCCATGTGAACCGCGCTCCGTTCGGCCGGTGCACGACCGCACCCTGGTTGAAAGCTTGCTTCGCCAGGAATGAATGATAGACGACCGTGTAGGATACGTAAGCATGCGGCAAATGAAGGTTGACAAGCTGGGCATAGATTTACTGACGCATGACCCGGTTGTCATCCTCAAAGATATGGACGGGAAACGGTTTCTTCCGATTCTCATCGGTCCATTCGAAGCCACCGCCATCGCCCTGGCTTTGGAAGGTGCCCCCGTCCCGCGCCCGCTCACGCACGACCTGATGCGCACGATTTTTGAAACGCTGGAAGCACGTTTGGAGCAAGTGGTTATTCACGATATCCGCGAGTCCACGTTCTTCGCGAAACTCGTTGTGCGCACCAACGGCGAGATGCAAGAAATCGACGCCCGCCCCTCCGACGGCATCGCTCTCGCATTGCGCATGCAAGCTCCGATCTACGTCTCCGACAAGATCGTCTTAGAAGAATCCGTACCCGACAAGCGCACCGAAGAAGCCGAAGTAGAGCGCTTCAAAAAGTTCATCGAAGAACTCAAACCCAGCGACTTCAACCGCTAAAGGACATCAGGGCCAGCCATGGCTGAGTTGACGGGTTCGGGCTACTTCTATAACTTGGCGACGTTATCGATGGCGTTTGCGGGCTTTTCCGTGATCGTTGTTGCGCTTCGTCAAGTCGCCGGCAAGCCGTTCTCGCCGCTACAGATCGAGTTCACCCGCTTATTCGTCGAAGCCGGCCTCGCTTCCGCGCTTTTCGCCATGTTGCCGCCCACGCTGGCGATCTGCGGACTGCGCCAACCCTTTCTATGGCAGGTAGCAAGCGCGATAGTGCTCGTTATAATGGTTCCCTGGCTTGTAACCTGGATACGTCGACGCAATGCAGCCCAGCCTAACGGACACTGGTCAACCGTCAGCGTTATCATAGCTGCTTTGAACTGGTTGACGCTCGTTGCTGTTCTTTTGAATCTAATTGGAATCCCAATCACTTCGGGCCCCGCTCCGATTGCGGTTCTCATTGTTGTACTCTTGTCCACAACATCGGTCCATTTCGTAAGCACCTTTTCCTCGTTTATCCAGGGCTAGAATTCGTTCGCCCCGTTAGGGGGCAGCATTACGCCGTGTGCTTCGTTATGAAAATGATTTTTCAAGCCAGGCGCGCAGTGCGTCAACGTCTGCGGCCGATCCGCGAAAGCCTACATATCCGTCGGGACGCACGACGTAAAGCGATGCAGTGCCGTAATATGTTTGCAGATCGGCACCACCACTTACAAGGACCATCGCTTGCACGATGCCGGCGTGCGCGTGCGTTATTTCGGCGAAGCGTTCGAGAGGTGCGCCCGGGGGCGGCATCACGAGCAGCGCGGTATGCACAGGTTCCTTGAAGCAATCGAAGAGCCGCAAGCGCTTTCCCGTTTCATCGACGACCTCGCAGTCAACGGCGCGGTCCCCCGCTCGCAGACCTCCAGTGACGCCGCAGTCGCGAACAATCGGACTGTTTCGGTAACTCAATTGAAGCTGCTGGATATTTTCAAGAATTGCGCGGATCGCCATGGGCGCTTCCCGCTCGACCGCCGCACTGACCGGCGCGCGTTCCGCATCGTACGAATCGAGTAACAGACGGCCGCCGCGCCCACGCAGCACGCACGCTATTTTCCAAAGCAGGTTCTCCGCGTCGGCAATGCCCGCGTTCAGTCCTTGGCCGCCCATGTGAGAATGTACCGCAGCCGCGTCGCCGCCCAGGAAAATTCGTCCGCGCGCGTACACCGCAGCATGGTGCTCGCTCATCGGGAGTACCGTCATCCACCTTGGATCGCTTACGCGTAGATTTTCAATTCCCGCTTCGTCTATCGCGCTCTGGAAATCTTGAAGGCGCGGCTCCTCCGTTGCGGTTTTGGGCGCAACCAAGAAACGGCAATGCGTATCATCGATGCGGCCGATGAACACAACGCTGCCACCGTGCAGATGCACGACCAATTCGTCGTCCGGGGCATCTCCGTCCGCACGCAAATCGCCGATAAGCGCATCAAAACGCGTGCCGCGTGGTTCAAACGGAATACCGAGCACCCCCCGCACGGTACTCTGGGCGCCATCGGCGCCGATTAGGTACGAAGCGCTGACCGTATCGCGGGCTCCCGTCCGCCCAAGCAGCACGCATTCGACCGAATCCTCGCGCTCTTCAAAGTATTCCAGCGCGATCTCACGTTCGATCATTCCGCCTTGTGCTTGCAGGTGTTCATTCAGTAGCCGCTCGGTTTCGGGTTGCGGCAGAAGCAGCAAGAATGGGTAATTGCCCCGCAGTTCGTCAAATGAGGATTCGACGATCCGGTTGCCTTCGCCGTATATGCGAATGCGGTATAACCTGCGTCCGAGCTCGATGGCGCGCTGCGCGAGCTCGTAACGCTCGAATTGTTCCAGCGTGCGCGGCTGCAGGAGCAGCGCCTGTGAGTGCAGCGCGCCGTGCGGCGATTTGTCGATAATTCGGTAGGTTAGGCCAAATCTGGCGGCTTCCGCCGCCATCGCCAGACCAGTCGGGCCCGCGCCTGCAATTAATACCTCAACGTCGGGTGAAGTCAGATGTCCCACTGCCAAACGTTGTACCACGGTGTGCTGCTCGGATTAACCTTGAAATTACGTAAATCCGGATTTCGTACCGCAATCCGCATGCGCTCGTACACCGGGATGTATGGAACGGTGGTCCACAAGAGCGGCTCCGCGTGATGGTAGGCTGCCGCCCGTTCCGCCGGAACGTCCGTCGATAAGCCCCGCGCTTCATACTTGTCGACCTGCGGATTACAGTAGCGGTACGTGTTCTCGCCGCGCGGATAAAACGCGTCGCAGCCGATGTAGAACGACATGTCCGGGTCCCATGTGAGCGTTACTCCATAAATCGCGAAGTCATACTGATTGCTGTAGATTGGCCCATCAGGCGTGAACATATCGTTGTACGCGTACTCTTTCACGGCGATGCGCACGCCGATGGCAGCAAAATACTGCTGCAGCTGCACGGCCATCATCTTTAACCCGATGGAACCGGAAATGCTGTCGAGCGTGTAATCCAGACGCACATTGCCGCGCGTGCGCACGCCATCCGCACCGCGCCGGTAGCCGGCGGCGTCCAGCGAGCGGTTTGCCGCGGCGGGATCGTAACGGTAGGCGGGATTGCGCGTATAACCGATCGCCGTGGGCGGGATGAAGTCATGCGCAAGCTCTCCCGTATTGTGCGTGAGTTTAGCAATTAATGCCGGATAGTCGATGGCCTGGGTGATAGCGCGGCGCACGATAACATCCGAAAGGCCCGGTTTGCTGTTATTGATGATCATCAGCTCTTGCGAATTCCAGGGATAGAGCTGCGTTGTGACCTCGGGCAGGCTGCGGTACTCCTCATATTGCGTGACGGACGGTGTGGCGACCAAATCGATATGGTGCAGCCGAACTTCATTCAGGATCGTCTGGTCGTTCGGGATGATGTGCAATTCGATGCGTTGCAGATGCGGCGGCCCGCGGTAATACAGCGGGTTCGCCGCGAGGATGAGTTCGCGTCCACGTTCCCACCGAACGAACTTGAATGGCCCGCTGCCGACCGGTGCGGAATTGAACGGACCCTGGTTGAAGGCGGCGTGCGCGAGAATATGCTCGGGCAAAATGGGTTTTCCGCCCTCCTGTAACGGCGTAAAAAACTTGGAGACAAACGGCGGATACCGGTTTTTCAAGTGAACGACGACCGTGTACCGGTCCGGAGTGTCGATGGCGCGAATTTCCGTGTAGCCTTCGCGATGAAGCGTATTATTGTTCGGATCGATCACGGCGTGCCAAGAAAAGCGTACGTCCGCTGAAGTCAACGGTGCGCCGTCCTGCCAGCGTACGCCGTGCCGCAAATGGTACACATACGTCGTGCCGTCGCGCGATATGCCGCCGTTACTCAGACTGGGAACCTGCACCGCGAGATCGCCAATCAGTCGTCCTTGGTCGTCGGCAACGACCAGGTACGAGTAGATCATCGATGAGACGAAATAGGTCAGGTCCATCGTCGAGAGATACTCGTTCAGATTGTCGGGATCTGCGATATCCGCCAGCCGTAACACGTGCGGAATCGTCCAACTGTGGCGGCCGCTCGAAGTAAGCGTGGTACCGGTCCGCTCGCAGCCCGCAGCGGCCGCCAGCGCGATCAAAGCAAGCGCTGCAGCACGAATGCGTTTGAGCCACTTCATCTGGCGTTCTTTCGAGGGGTGGCGCGGTTTTCCCAGAATCAGCGGCCCGGTATGCTGACATTGGAACGTGCCGACATCGGGGTTTTTGGCGGATCAGGCTTCTACTCGCTTATTGAGGACGAACGCGAGGTCGTCATCGAAACGCCGTACGGCGCGCCGAGCGATCGGCTTGCACTTGGCGAGATCGCCGGTAAGTCCGTCGCGTTTTTGCCTCGGCACGGAAAAGACCACCGCTTTCCGCCGCAGGCAATCAATTACCGGGCAAATCTGTACGCCATGAAGATGCTCGGCGTGAAAAAAATCATCGCTCCCACCGCCTGCGGTTCACTTAGCCCCGTGGTGCGCCCGGGCTCCATGGTGGTTGCCGATCAAATCGTCGATCGGACGACGGGACGCAAAGATACGTTCTACGACGGCCCGATCACCACGCACGTCAGCTTCGCGGATCCGTATTGCCCGACGATGCGCCCTCTTGCCATTGATTCGCTGCGGTCGCTCGATATCGAAACGCATGAACGGGGTACTATTGTCGTGATTCAGGGACCCCGCTTTTCGACACGCGCCGAATCCCGTTGGTTCTCGGCGGCCGGCTGGGAAGTCATCAACATGACGCAGTACCCGGAGG
>DASRSF010000307.1:0-13506 GCA_035656615.1 Vulcanimicrobiaceae bacterium
ATATCCTGCGCCACCGTCCCCACTGGCGGCTGCACCATCACGGCTCCCCCCTGCCGGCTCCGAGCGGAGCGAAGACCAAGTGATGAACGTCGAGATGGTCGACACGCCCGAGGCGCTTGAGCGCCTTTGCAACCGTGTTGCGGCAGCGGGTCGCCTCGGCATCGATACGGAATTTCACAACGAACGTACGTATACCGCGCGGCTGATGGTCGTGCAGCTGGCCTTTGAGGACGGCTACGCTATCGTGGACCCGCTCAAGCTGCCGGATCTGCGGCCGTTAATCCAGGCAATGTCGGGCACGACGGTGGTAGGACATGCACTTAGCAGTGATCTGAAGATCTTTGCCGATCGGTTCGATGTGGTGCCGCCGCGAGTATTCGACTGTCAAGTCGCGGCTGCATTTCTCGGATACGGCATGGCGATCTCGCTTGCGGATTTGGTACGTGACGTCTGCGGCATTCGTTTGAAGAAGTCCCAAACCGTCAGTGATTGGTCGGCGCGCCCGTTTTCGGAACGGCAGCTCGAATACTTGGTGGACGACGTAGCGCATTTGCTCGAAATACAGACGCTCCTGACAGATCGGCTGCAGCAAAACGGACGCCTGGAATGGGCGCTTGAAGAATGCCGCGATCTGGGCGATATCTCACGCTACCGCACGGATGCGCGTCGAATGTATGGTAGAATTCCGGGCGCAAACCGGATGAGCCGGCGCGAACTCGGTGTTCTTTCCGAAATCGTGAACTTTCGCGACCGTTTGGCACGCGAACGTGACCTGCCGGTCAAATATATTCTGCC
Source organism: Vulcanimicrobiaceae bacterium (assembly GCA_035656615.1). Taxonomy (GTDB): domain Bacteria; phylum Vulcanimicrobiota; class Vulcanimicrobiia; order Vulcanimicrobiales; family Vulcanimicrobiaceae; genus DASRSF01. Next base: position 796 of record DASRSF010000307.1, read on the forward strand.
CGACGATGTCGTCGCGGGACTTGCGACGCTTCGCCCGCATCACGTTGAAGATCTCGCGCAATTACGCCGGTTGGATGCCGGGGCACGCCGTTCGCTCGGCCCGGCGATTGTCGATGCCGTCAAGCGGGGCGAAGCTCTTCCCGAGGCGAGCCTGCCGGAAAAATTTTCCAAGCCGCTCGGTAATGCGCGTGAAACGCTGGTTGCGCTCATGAGCGTGGTGGTCGGAGAGATCGCTCGCGAGAACGGCCTGCCGGCAAGTATGCTGGCCGCGCGCGCCGCTCTGGAGCGCCTAGCACGTGAGGTTCCCGAAGGGCGCGAGGAATTCGATCGTGTGCTTGGCCTCTCGCCCTGGCGGATGCATCTTGTCGCGGAGCCGCTCTGGCGACTTTTGTCGGGAGCAGCTGCCCTACGAATCGAAGGCCACGCGACCGGCGATCCGCGAATTATCGTGGAGTCATGAACCAGCAAATGAACAGCTTCAATGCGCTCGACCACCTGGCCGTGGGAGACCGTTCGTACTCCTATTTTCGGCTGGCAGCATTGGAGGAGGCGGGAGTCAGGCAACTCGCCCGCCTGCCGTACTCGCTAAAGATTCTTCTAGAGAATCTGCTGCGGTTTGAGGACGGGCGTTCGGTAAGCAAGGAAGACGTCGAAGCGCTCGCGCGCTGGAATCCGCATCATCGCACCGATCGCGAGATCGCATACCGGCCCGCGCGTGTGCTGCTGCAAGATTTTACCGGCGTTCCCGCGGTCGTGGACCTAGCCGCGATGCGGGACGCGATGGCCGCAATGGGCGGCGATCCGCGCGCAATCAATCCGCTTCAGCCGGTCGAGCTGGTCATCGATCATTCCGTGCAGGTCGATTTTTTCGGTTCGCCGGATGCATTGCGAAAGAACGCCGACTTGGAATTCGAACGCAACCGCGAGCGGTACGCATTTTTGAAGTGGGGCCAGCACGCGCTGGATAATTTCCGTGCCGTCCCACCCGATACGGGCATCGTGCATCAAGTAAACATCGAATATCTTTCGCGCGTCGTCTTTGGTGCGGGCGGTGCCGGGACGGCGTACGATCACGAACGCGCGCTTGCGTATCCCGACACGGTCGTAGGAACCGATTCGCATACGACGATGGCCAATGGTTTGGGCGTGCTTGCGTGGGGCGTCGGCGGAATCGAAGCCGAGGCCGCGATGCTGGGGCAACCCGTTACGATGCTTATTCCGGAAGTCATCGGCTTTAAGATCACCGGTGAACTTCGTGAAGGCGTGACGGCTACGGATTTGGTGCTCACCGTGACGCAGATGTTGCGCGCCAAGGGCGTGGTCGGCAAGTTCGTCGAATTTTACGGAAGCGGGCTATCGAATCTCGGCGTGGCCGATCGCGTAACGATCGGCAACATGTCTCCCGAGTATGGCTCCACGTGCGCGATCTTTCCGATCGATGCGCAAACGCTGGAATATCTGCGGCTCACCGGGCGAAGCGCAGAGCAAATCGCTTTGGTTGAAGCATACGCAAAAGCGCAAGGCTTGTTCCGTACCGACGCCGCGGTGGATCCCGCGTTCACCGATACACTTACGCTGGATCTTGCGAACGTCGTTCCGAGTTTGGCCGGCCCGCGTCGTCCGCAGGACCGCGTCTCGCTGGGCGAAGTCAAACGCACCTTCGAGACCGCGATGGAAGAATGGGCTGCTGCGCGTGAACCAAAGCCGGCCAGCGCCGGCGCACGCATGGAGAGTGAGGGTGGCCTCGCGACTGCCGCGCCGGAAACGACGAAGATTGCGGACGGTTCGGTCGTTATCGCCGCGATTACGAGCTGCACGAATACCAGCAATCCATCGGTGTTGATCGCTGCCGGACTGCTTGCGCGCAACGCTATAAACGCCGGTTTGGATCGCAAGCCGTGGGTCAAGACGTCCCTCGCGCCCGGATCCAAAGTCGTTACCGATTACCTGGCCAAATCGGGATTGCAGCCGTATCTGGATCGACTGGGCTTCAACCTAGTCGGCTACGGATGCACGACGTGCATCGGCAACAGCGGTCCATTGCCGTTGGAGGTCGCGGAAGCGGTTGCCGAACACGATTCGATCGTTGCCGCCGTGCTTTCCGGCAACCGCAATTTTGAAGGCCGTATTCACCCTCAAGTTCGCGCCAATTATCTCGCGTCTCCGCCGCTTGTCGTTGCGTACGCGCTGGCGGGGCGAATGGACATCGATTTGACGACCGAACCGCTGGGCCGCAACGCTGCGGGCGAACCGGTATACTTGCGCGATCTTTGGCCCGCGAACGCGGAAATATCGCAGGTCATCGCCCAATCGATCCACGATCAGATGTTCAAAGCGAACTACCGCGACGTTTTCAGCGGAGACGAACACTGGGCCAACCTTGCGGTGCCGACCGGCGAACGATACGCCTGGGACCCGGCATCGGAGTATGTCAAGCGCCCACCGTATTTCGAAAACATGGGTGAAGAACCGGGCGCGGTTAGCGATATACGCGGTGCGCGCGCGCTGGCGGTTTTAGGGGACAGCGTAACGACGGACCACATCTCACCCGCCGGAAACATCGCCAAGACGAGCCCTGCCGCGCAGTATCTTATGCAGCACGGGGTCGATCCGGCGGATTTTAATTCGTACGGCGCGCGGCGCGGCAATCATGAGGTCATGGTACGCGGCACGTTCGCCAACGTGCGGCTGCGCAATCAGTTGGTTCCCGGCGTTGAAGGCGGATTCACGCGCTACTTGCCGGCGAACGAGCAACTCTCGATTTTCGATGCCGCTATGAAGTACAAACGCGACGGCACGCCGCTGATCGTGCTGGCCGGCAAAGAGTACGGTTCGGGATCGTCGCGTGATTGGGCCGCGAAGGGTCCGTTCCTGCTCGGCATTCGCGCCGTCATCGCGGAATCGTTCGAACGTATTCACCGCAGCAATCTGATCGGCATGGGCATTCTTCCGTTGGAATTCGAGGCCGGCGCCGATCGCACGACCTACGCGCTTACCGGCGAAGAGACATTCGACATCACCGGCCTCGAACGCGACGGCCTGTCTCCACGGATGCACGTACAGGTCCACGCCACCGACGCGCGCGGCCGCGCCGTCCGGTTCAAAGCCTTAGTACGAATCGACACACCCGACGAAGCCGAGTACTACCGCCACGGCGGAATCCTACAATACGTCCTCCGCGAACTACGCCGCCGCCAAACGGCCGCGGTTTAAGGCCGTCTATCTGAAGAGAGCCAGCGCACTTCCGATTTCGGTGATCTGCCGCTCCTTCTGCTAGACGTGGCAAGCGTTGGAAGCTAATCGTCCTGCACTCGGCCTCACAGTTGGCCGTAATGGTTGCGTTTAGGACGGATATCGCGTATTGTTGACGCATGCCCGCTCGGTCCATAGATCATGCCGACATTGTCGAGAGCTCACCCAACGAGGAGCGCTCCCTCGAAGCACTTTCCGTGGCGTTCACGCATGGGGTCCTCAAGCCGCAGCTTGTTGGACCGGATGACCGTCCGCTCGATCTCCCGACGTCGCTCTATGCTGTGTTGCGCGATGCCGTCGGCATTCTTTTAAGAGGTCAAGCCGTCATGATCTCGTCGCTCGATCGGCGTCTATCGACGACCGAAGCCGGTGACCTTCTTGGCGTGTCCCGGCAATATCTCACGCGGCTCATCGACGATGGTCAACTCGCATGCGAGTTTACGGGCCGGCATCGACGTGTTCGTCTGCGCGATCTGCTCGATTTCCGCGATCGACGCGATGCGGCTCGCATGGAAGCCCTAAACGCAATGACGGCTGGCGCGGCTGCGGCCGGAGAGTACGACTGACCTGGCACTATTCAGTGTTCTTGTCGATGCGAACGTTCTCTATCCCGTCTCGTTGACGGATACGATTCTTCGATTACATCAAGCCCGTGCATTCTCTGTGCACTGGACTGAGAAGATCCTTGGGGAAGCGGAGAGCGCGCTGATACGCGGTGGTAAGGATCCGATCCGGATCAAAAAGCGATTCGATGACATGCGGACGTGGTTTCCTGAATCGATGATTACGGGGTACGAGGCGCTTATCGATTCGATGGTATGCGATCCCAAAGACCGCCACGTACTGGCCGCCGCGATCGGCAACGTTGATCAGCTTATCACAGGGAACGAAGCTGATTTCCCTGATGAGTCTAGTGCACCGTATGGCATCGACGTCGCCTCACCGGATGACTTACTGCTCAATGCTGTTGATCTCTATCCGAAGCTTGTCCTTCGCGTGATTCGCGAGCAGAGTACAGCCCTCAATCGCCCACCGATGACAATCGACGATGTTCTGAACGCTCTTGCAAAGCATGTTCCGAGCTTCGCCCAGACGGTCGACACCATTCTGCGCGCATGACGATATAACGCTCAATGCCCAACTACGCCGCCGCCAAACGGCCGCGGTTTAAGACACTTTGGCGAAGCGGCCGGGTTGGCGGCGGACGCAAATGACTGTTTCGCCGTGTGCGACGGGACGCAGCATGACGCCGTTGGTGCGGAGCGTTTCTCCGTTTTTGAGACGTCGTTGAACCGAAGGATCGCACAGCAGCCGCTCGACAATGTCGGAAACCGCGGGCTGCGCCGCGCGATTCTGGAAACCCAGAGCATATCCGGGCGCTTCGTACGTGTAAATCTCCACGTGGTCCGCTACGGTATCCAATGCGTTGACAAGTGCGGCCATTTGCGTGAGCGTATCGCGGTTTGAGGTGATGTCGCGTCCGACGGCAAACCAGTGCGTCGGCGCACCGGCTGCATCGAAAAGTGGGCGACCGGTGAACTCGGCCCAAAATGTCGTGCCGTCTTTGCGCCGAAGCTGGACTTCTTTTTCGTTGTCGCGTGCGGATTCAAGGTTGGCTGCGATGCTTTGCAGCGTGGCCGGATCGTTTGTGGTCGCGAAGATCGCGTTATAGGGCCGTCCGAGCAACTCGTCTGACGTGTATCCCAATGCGTACAGCAGCGAACTGTTTACGTATTCGATGAACGGACCGCCTTGGGACGGCGTCGACGCATCGGTGAGCAAAACGAAGTCGAACGCTTCCTCGACTGCGCGCGACATGAGACGGCGCAATGCATGCTCGCGGCCCGAATGCACCAGCGACGAGGCGATTTCGGCGAAGTCTTGCAGCCGCTTGCGGTGGGCTTGCGTAAACGGGGTGCCGTCATGCCGCCCGACCGCGAGTACGCCGGCTTGCGTACCGTCCGCTGCGTACAATATTTGCGTCTCAACAACAGCCGCGAGATTCTCGACCGAAATCAGTTCGTCCGGCGCGAACTGTACGCCGACGCCCGCTTTGAAAGCGGTGCCGTTTTGCTGCGTAAGCGCCAACACTGCCACGGGCGCCTCGCATCCTAGCGCGGCGCACCGAATCAGTGCCTCATAAGAGGACATATGCAATACTATCGACGGAGCATGCGACCGAGCCCGCCGCCTGCCCATGTGCGCCGGTTAAGTTTAGAGCAACGCTCGGCGCAGATCGCTTAACACGCCGCCCAGGTAGGTGATAAAGCGAGCAGCCGCCGCCCCGTCAATCACGCGATGGTCGTACGAAAGAGACAGCGGCTGCATCAGGCGCGGCACGAACGCCGTGCCGTTCCACACCGGACGCATCGCGGCGCGGCATGCGCCCAGAATAGCGACTTCGGGCGCGTTGATAATGGGCGTAAAGTACGTGCCGCCGATGCTTCCCAGACTAGAGATGGTAAATGTGCCGCCCTGCATCTGGGGGGCAGTGAGCTTTCCCTCGCGTGCGGCAGCGGCCAGGTCCCAGGTCTCGCGAGCTAATTCAGTAAGGCCCTTTTTGTCGGCGTCCCGCACCACCGGTACGAGCAGCCCTCCCGGCGTATCCGCGGCAAAGCCGATGTGGTAATACTTTTTCAGAACGAGCTCTTCGCCGTCGAGCGAGCTATTGAATTCGGGAAACGCTTTGAGGGCTGCGACGGCGGCTTTCATGAGAAACGCCAGCATCGTGACCTTGACGCCGCTCTTTGAAAGCTCGGCGTTCAGCGTGCGGCGAAACTCTTCAAGATCCGTAACGTCCGCGTCGTCGTCTTGCGTGACGTGCGGAATGGTTACCCAGTTGCGGTGCAGGTTCGGCCCGGACAAACGTTTGATTCGCGAGAGCGGCTTGCGTTCGATCTCGCCGAACTGCGCGAAATCGATAACCGGCAACGGGGCGATGTTCAGACCCGCACCGCCCGCCCGCGGCGCTTCGGAAGAACCCTCGCGAACGGCGCGCTTAACGAAGTTTTGAACGTCCGCACGTGTGACGCGCCCGTTCGGACCGGTCGGTTCGATACGATGCAGATCCACGCCGAGTTCACGCGCAAACCTGCGTATGGAAGGACTGGCATGAATCGCGCCGTTTGCGCTCGGCGGAGTGGCGGCGGCTGGCGGCGCAGACGCGGGCTGTGGGCTCCGGCTCAAAGTTGCTGAACTGGCCGACGCCGGTCTGCTGGGCGCTGCGGGTTGGATCGCCGTCGCTGCAGATTCGCGCGCAGGTGCGCTCGCCGCTTCGATCAAGCCGATGACGTCGCCCTGCGATACCTTGTCGCCGACGTTGACCCGCAACTCGCGAATGATGCCCGCTTGTCCAGCCGGCACTTCCATTGAGGCCTTTTCCGATTCAAGCGTAATGACGGAATCGTTTGGCGTAACTTGTTGGCCGGCAGTTACGAGAACGTCGATGACCGGAACGCCTTTGAAGTCACCAATATCGGGCACGCGCAGTTCAGCGAGGCTGGTTCGAGTTGCGGAATCGGTGCTTGGCGCAGATTGCGGTGAGGGCGCGGGCGCACTAGACGCAGTCGGCGACGTCGTCGTAGGCGGTACGCTCGCTGTTTGCGCGGGAGCTTGCCGATCCGCGGTCTCTTCCTCAACTGTAAGAATCACGCTACCTTGGCTGACTTTATCGCCGGCCTTGACCTTGATTTCTCTTACCGTGCCTTGAACCGGAGACGGAACTTCCATGGAGGCTTTCTCGGACTCCAAGGTGATCAGCGAATCATCGCGGTTTATCTTTTCGCCGGGTTTAACCAGCACTTCAATAACCGGAACGTCTTTGAAATCGCCGATGTCCGGAACGCGAACGTCAATGCTTTGTGCCATGTTACACCGTCACCGGGTTCGGCTTGTCCGGATCGATTCCATATCTGCTGATGGCCTCCGCGACGAGCGAGCGTTTTATCTGTTCTTCGTCGGCGAGCGCTTTGAGCGCGGCAACAGCGACATACCGGCGATCGACCTCGAAAAATTCGCGCAGCTTGCGGCGGAAGTCACTGCGTCCGAATCCGTCCGTGCCGAGTGTGACGTAACGCCGGGGAACGAACGGCCGGATCTGATCGGCAAACGTCCGGATGTAGTCGGTAGAGGCAATCACGGGGCCCGGTTGCCCTCCCAAGCACTGCTCGACGTACGAGGTTCGCTGTTCTATCTGTGGATGCAGCATGTTCCATCGCTCGACGTCGATTCCGTCGCGCCGCAGTTCGTTGAAACTCGTCACGCTCCAGACGTCGGCACGAATCTCGAAATCGTTCTGCAGCATCTCGGCGGCCGCTTCGACTTCACGCAAAATTGCTCCGGATCCGAGCAGTTGTACTGCAGGCCCGTCGCCCTGCGCCGCCTCGCCAAGCCGGTACATCCCGCGCAAAATACCGTCCTGCGCGCCCGCGGGCATCTCCGGATGCCGGTAATTTTCGTTGAGCAAGGTGATGTAGTAGTACACGTCTTCCTGATTGGCCAGCATGCGGCGCAGCCCGTCATGAATGATCACCGCGACTTCATAGCCGTACGTCGGATCATAGGAGACGCAGTTCGGAATGAACGAGGCGAAGACTTGGCTATGGCCGTCCTCGTGCTGCAGCCCTTCGCCGTTGAGCGTTGTTCTGCCGGATGTCGCTCCCAGCAGGAAGCCGCGCGTGCGGGAATCGGCCGCAGCCCATGCAAGATCTCCCACGCGCTGGAATCCGAACATCGAGTAGAAAATGTAGAACGGAATCATCGGCACGTTATGATTCGAATACGCAGTGCCCGCCGATATCCAGGAAGAAATTGCGCCGGCTTCGTTAATGCCTTCCTGTAGAATCTGTCCCTGCCGATCTTCGCGGTACCACATCAACTGTTCCGCGTCTTGTGGATGATAGAGTTGACCGACCGACGAGTAAATGCCGAGCTGCCGGAACAGTCCCTCCATGCCGAACGTGCGCGATTCATCGGCGACGATCGGAACGATGCGCGGACCGATCACCTTGTCTTTGACCAGCGCGCTAAAGATGCGCACGAAGGCCATCGTCGTAGAGATCTCGCGCTCGCCGGTGCTCTTGAAGAGCGGTTCGAGTACCGAGGTTTCCGGAATTGCCAGGCTCTCCGACTTGCCGCGCCGCGTCGGCACGTAACCGCGCCGCGCGACCAGATCGCGCAAGTACTTCATTTCAGGGCTGTCATCGGCCGGGCGGATGAACTCCAGCCTATCGACCTGCGCATCCGGAATCGGCAAATGGAAGCGATCGCGGAATTTGCGCATCGACTCCACTTTCATTTTCTTGGCTTGATGGGCGATATTTTGAGCTTCGCCAGAATCGCCCATACCGTAGCCCTTTATCGTTTTCGCTAGAATAACCGTGGGCGCACCGGTATGTTCAAACGCCGCTTTATATGCTGCGTAGACTTTGCGCGGATCGTGGCCACCGCGCGCCAGGGCCCAAATGTCGTCATCACTCATATGCGCGACGAGCTCCAGCGTTTCAGGATAGCGGCCGAAGAAGTTTTCGCGCACGTAACGGCCGTCCCGGGATTTCAACGTTTGATAATCGCCGTCAACGCACTCGTTCATCAGTTGCACGAGCCGCCCGGTGTGATCGCGTTCCAGCAACGGATCCCAGCTGCTCCCCCAGATCACTTTGATGACGTTCCAGCCCGCGCCCCGGAAGACCGTCTCGAGTTCTTGAATGATCTTGCCGTTGCCGCGAACCGGACCGTCCAAACGCTGAAGGTTGCAGTTGATCACCCAAATGAGATTGTCGAGTTTTTCACGTCCGGCAAGCGAAATTGCGCCGAGCGATTCGGGCTCGTCCGTTTCTCCGTCACCCAGAAATGCCCATACTTTGCGATCGCCCGCATCGATGATTCCGCGGTCGTTCATGTAGCGCATGAAGCGCGCTTGGTAGATCGACATGATCGGTCCCAAGCCCATTGACACTGTCGGAAATTGCCAGAAGTCGGGCATCAGCCACGGATGCGGATACGAGGAGAGCCCCTTGCCGTCTACTTCTCGCCGGAAATGCTCGAGTTGCTGCTCTGATATGCGGCCCTCGATAAACGCGCGAGCGTAAATTCCAGGCGCGGAGTGGCCTTGCAAAAAGATGAGATCGCCGCCGAACTGCTCGGTTTGCGCGCGGAAGAAATGATTGTAACCGACATCGTAGAGCGTCGCCGATGAAGCAAAACTTGCGACGTGTCCGCCCAATTCGGATGATTCCTTGTTCGCCCGTGCCACCATCGCCATTGCGTTCCAGCGCACGTAATGGCGAATGCGCGTCTCCAATTCATCGTTACCGGGAAGCGGCGGCTGCTCCGATGCCGGAATTGTATTGATGTACGGCGTGGAAAGCCCCAGCGAGACGTGCGCCCCGCCGCGCTGCGCGGCTTCCACGATCGCACCGATCAACTCTTGCGCGCGCGCCGGACCCTCGTGCGTAAGCACGCCTTGCATCGCTTCGACCCACTCCGCGGTTTCCTGCGGATCCGGGTTGGCGGCGGCACTTAGGCCATTTTCATGCGCCGCCGCGTGGGCATCGCTGGTAACACTCATATTCCTGGCTTCGGCGGTCCCATCCATTTCCTTGCGAATGGACCAGTCCAATTCCGTTGCTGGAGCGCGCCGATAGCCGCTTGTTTGCCGGAAATTTACAGCGGCTGCGATCGAGCCTCGTCATGAAGAAAGAGTGCTATTGCTGCCAGAAGCACCACCGCGCCCACAACTGCGGCCGGGTTTAGGCGTTCCCCGAAGATGGCGAACGCGAGTACCCCCGCGGTCACCGGCTCCAGGACTGTCGTAAATGCGACGGCTCCCGCTGAGAACCATCGCAGCGCGGCGTTGAGCGCGGTATGTCCGACCAGCTGCGATATCAGGGCCATCGCCAAAATTCCCGACCATGCTGCAGCGTCGGCAATCGGGGGCGGCGCTTGCCGGGCGCCCGCCGCGGCTGCGATCAGTACCACGGCGGCAACGGTGTAGGTTCGCGTCACGACGGCACGCGTGCCTATTTCGCTTCCTACTCTGCGAACGGCAATGAAATAGGCGCCGATTGCCAAAGCTCCGATGAGCGCAAGTACATCACCAAGGTGTTCGTGATGCGGAACGGGCGCCCGCGTCGAGTTAAAGCCGACCACCAGAATAAGGCCGGCGGCGCCGGCCGCAAAAGCGCATAACGACCGCATCCCGAGCAAGCGCTCGCGCGTGGCGTTGTCGTAGATCGCCACCCACAGCGGCGTGGTGCTCACGAGTAACGTCGAGATTGCTACCCCCGTGTACTGCAACGAAGCGATCCAGCTCGCGAAGTGGATCGCCAGCGCGACGCCCGCGAACCATAACAGCACGTTGCTCTTGCGCGGTATGGGAGCCGAACGTGGCGGTTTCACCGCTGCAGCAATAAGAAGAATCGCAGCGGCGATGCTTAATCGAGCGGCGGATACGGCAAGCGGGCCGGCTCCCGTAAGCGCGTAGCGCGCAAAGATCGCCGCTGCGCCAACACCGATCTGTGCGGCGACCAGCAGCGCATACTTTAGCAACGGTCGCGGACGACGTTCAATCTTTGAGCGCCTTGTATTCGTCGAACAACTGCGCGTACAGGTTTTCCAGAACGGCTGCTTCGTTCAGCTGCGGCTGGGTCGGGGCCTGATAATTCCCGCTCAGCCGGCCGATCAAATCCAGAAGACGCTCACGGTAGCCGGCTGGTCCCGAAAGATCCTCGGTATTCCGGGGATCGTACGTCAGCTTGCGACGCAGTTGAAGAACCGCGTAGGAGCGATTTCCATGCGACGTACGCCGGTCGATTGCGTTAAGCATCGCATCGGTTCCACTCAAGTCGCCAAGCAGCGCGCGCAAGAACGTGTACCGCGCTTGCATTTGCGCGGCGGTTAACGTATCGCGGGGATCGGCGAGCACCTGTACGTTCTGCGCAAGTTCCTTGCCGGCTGCTCGCAAGCGTATCGTATACGTTCCCGGCAGAACCTCGGCGCCATCGGCCGGCCCCTGATTATCCGCAAACGTACCGGTCCATTTTATCGGGCCGTCCTCGGTGAGGTTCCAAGCGGTTCGATTGAGGCCGGACTTTTGCGGTACGGATTTTCCGCGCAAATGTTTGACGACGCGGCCTTGCGCATCGAGCACGTCAATTGCCGGCTGCCAGGCACGGGACAATGTGTATGTGATGAGCGCTCCGTACGCAGCGTTTTCGCCCGCGAATTGATTGCTCGGCAGCCTTCCATCAAACGAATTGACCGGTGAAAAGCGAAGCCAACGATACGCCGGGCGCACAGGCCACAGCGCGAGCCGGCCGCTTTGCGGGCGTTGCAGTACGGCGATATCGTCCAATACCCACACGCCGCGTCCGTGTGAGGCGACCAGCAGATCGTTTTGCGCCGGTTGCACCTGAATGTCGTAAATCGCCGTGGCCGGCATGTTGAGCCGCAGCGATTGCCAATGCCGGCCGTAATCCCATGACGCGAAGACACCGCGCTGCGTGCCGGCGTACAACAGGTTTTCGTTACGCGGATCCTGCCGCACGGTTCGCACAAAAACGTTGGACGGAAGATCACCCGCGATAGAGGTCCACGTGACTCCGTAATTGCGTGTCGCGAACAGATGCGGTGAATCATCGCCCAACATATGGTTGTCGCCCACGGCAAATGCCGTCCCCGGATCGTACGGACTCATGTCGACGGTTGACACGCGTGCCCATTGCGGCATTGCGTGCGGCGTAACGTTGCTCCAGTGCCCACCGGCATCCCGCGTGACCTGTACGAGTCCGTCGTCCGTACCAACCCAAATAACGCTGCCCGAAGCTTCCAAGTCCAGAATCGTATCCGACATCTCCGCCCCGGACATATCCTCATCGATTGGTCCGCCCGGAATTGTTTGATGCGTACGATCGTTACGCGTAAGATCGGGGCTGATGATCGTCCAATGTTGTCCGCGGTCGGTCGTGCGGAAGACCGCTTCACCGCCCGCCAAAACGGTAGATGGCCCATCGAACGCGATTGGCGTGTCCCAGTTGAAACGATGGATCAGGTTCAGTCCGGGTTCACCACCGTTGGAGCGCGCGACGGGCGAAATTTCATTTGCGGATTGCGTGCGCTCGTCAAAAAGGTACACTTGTCCGGTATCGTTGTTGGTCGAAGTCGACCATACGAGATTCGGATCCGCCGGATCGTAGAGAGCCCACATCCCGTCGCCCGGTGCAACGGTCCACCAGTCACGATTCAACACGCCGATTCCGCTGGGGCCGTTTGATAGGCCGCACCAGGTGTTGTTGTCTTGCAGTCCGATGCACACATGATAGTTGGGCAGCGCATTATCGAAGCCGATGTGATACGGCTGTGAAAACGGCAGCGCATACGGTTGACGCCAGCGCGCGCCGCCGTCGTCCGAAATCACCAAACCCTCGTCGCTTCCGACGGCGATCCGCTTTCCGTCCGCGG
>DASRSF010000308.1:0-3191 GCA_035656615.1 Vulcanimicrobiaceae bacterium
GATGCGCTTGATCGCGAAACGAAAACCAAAAGATCAGCAAGACAACGAGCGCCATTCCGATGAGCAGTACCGGGGAGGAGCCGAAAAGCCCAAATGCACCGTGCTGATTTTGTTCGTACGTCCACCGCAGCAAATGAGGAATCACCAGCCGGCTCTCTCCGGGCAAAAAGCTGGTGAACACCAGATGTTTGGTAAACTGATCGAGCGCAACAACGATCGCCGCGACGGCGAAGAGTTGCGCGTTCTCAAAGCTTCGGCTGCGGGACAAACTGGTAGAACCACCCGGCGATTCGTAAGAACGAGTTGGTAACAAGAACGACTCCCGTAAGGACCATGAATGCGCCTGCCGTCATCTCGATGGCCGGCATGAACCGCTTTATGCGATTGAACGCCGGCAGCAGCGTCCCCACGGCTAGTGCGGTCGCCATAAACGGTACGGCAAGCCCCATTGAATAGACGAACAGGAGCCAAGCTCCCTGCCCGACGCTGTTCGCCTGCGAGGCGAGCGTCAGAATGCCTGCTAAAATCGGCCCGATACAAGGCGACCAGCCGGCGGCGAACGCCAAACCCACAAGTACCGAGGCCAGCAGGGAGCGCCTATCGCTTTGCAGCTGGACTCGCGTATCGCGCGCCAGCAGCCTCATTCGCAGAATGCCCAGCATTTGCAAGCCCAGCACGATGACGATAACGCCGCCTATCCGCGCAATGAGGACCTGGTTGTCACGCAGCGCCGAACCAAGTGCGCTTGCCGACGCGCCGAGCAGCACAAAAACCAGCGTGAACCCGGCGATGAACGCCGCTGCATGCGCAATTGTATGCGCGCGCGCGTTGATGGTCTCGCGTTCGCGCAATTCCTCAACCGTTGCGCCGGTGAGGAACGAAAGATATGCGGGAACCAGCGGGAGGACGCAAGGCGAAACAAAGGAAACGAGGCCCGCAAGGAACGCTATTCCGACGGTCAGATGGGCTGTGGGCACATAGTTCATTTAGACGGCCTTCCCCGTTGTCATGCCGAGGTTACGGATGAGCCCGCATTGGTTTACCTATCCCAACATCGATCCGGTCGCGATTCACCTCGGGCCCGTAAATATCCATTGGTACGGCATTTCTTACCTGATCGGATTTCTGGCGGTCTATCTTTGGATGAGCCGGCCGCAAGGGCGGCGGCGCCTGGGGCTGACCCGCGAACAAATTCAGGATTTTTTGGTGTATTCGCTGGTCGGCGTTTTGGTCGGCGGCCGTACGTTTTTCGTCATCAACGATATCATCAGCAAGCACGACGCGTCGGTTTACTTTAGCAACCCGCTGAATCTGATTGCCGTCTGGAACGGCGGCATGGCGTTTCACGGCGGTTTGGTCGGCGTTATCGTGGCGTTGTTCTTGTTTTTGCGCAAACATCCGGGGCTGACCTACCGCGTTCTGGGCGACGAAGTCGTGATGATGGTTCCTGTCGGGATAACGCTTACGCGCTTGGTAAACTTCATCAACGACGAATTATGGGGCGACGTTTGCAATCCGGATCGGGCTTGGTGCATCGTGCCGGGAAACACGGCTGACTGGGGAACGCAGCCGCGCCACCCCTCACAACTCTACGAGGCGCTTTTGGATGCGCTGACGCTGCCGGTGCTGTTGCTGATCTACCGGCGGCGTCCGCCGGACGGCGTGGTTGCCTGGAGCTGGTTTACGATGTACGGCATCACGCGGACGATCGCGGAAACGTGGCGTCACGCCGATTTCATGTGGCACGGCATTACGGGCGGCCAACTCTATGCCTTGCCGATGATACCAATAGGCATCGCCGGGATCATTGCCTGCATGCGCCGTGGCGAACGTACGGATGAACGGCCGGTTGGAAACGATAGCGCAGCGGTACGCACGGCTACGCGCTGAGGTCCCGGCCCACGTAACAATCGTCGGCGTTTCTAAGCTGCAAAGCGCACAAGCGGTGCACGAAGCGGTGGAAGCCGGCGTAGAGCATATCGGCGAGAATTACGTGCAGGAGGCAGGCCGCAAGTTCGACGAGCTCGCCGCCATCCGCTCGCGTTTCACGGGCCACTTTATCGGCCACGTTCAGACCAACAAGGCCAAACGGATCGCGGCCACGTTCGACATGGTGCAAAGCCTCGACCGTCTCGAAGCCGCCGACGCGCTGGCCAAGGCCGCCGCCTTGCTCGGAAAACGCCTGCCGGTGTTGCTTCAGGTGAATATCTCGCCCACCGAGCGTTACGGCTGTCCGCCGCAAGCAGTGGAAAGCTTTGCCGAGCAGGTGCGCGCGTACGAGTCCCTGCGCCTGGACGGCATCATGGCAATTGGGCCAATCACCACGGATCGAGCGGCCGTTGCATATGCCTTCGAACGCGCCGCGAAGCTGTGGAAAAAGGTGGGCGGCCCGATCCTGTCCCTGGGCATGTCCGCAGACTGGCGTGAAGCGGTCGCGGCCGGCTCGACGATGATTCGTGCCGGATCGGTCATCTTCGGACCAAGACCTGTGCGATCAATGTCGAAGACTCCCGGTTAATTGGCTCCCTTCGGCATGGTGGGAGCGTCACCGTGAGGTGCTTATGAAGATGTTCAACAAAATCGGCTCATTCTTTGCAATGAACGACGAAGAGGAAGACCTGTACGAAGAGGAGCCCGCGGGTGCTCGAACCGTTGTCCCGCTCACCAATTCACGCCGCACCGGCACGGAAGTCAGCGTGTACGCACCGCGTTCGTTCGGCGACGTTACCGAAATTGCAGATGCGCTGCGTTCACGTCAAGTCGTCATCGTAAACTTGCAAAACGCGGATCGCACCCTGTTGCAGCGCGTCGTGGACTTCACATCGGGCGTCGCCTACACAATCGACGGCAAAATTCAAAAACTGGCTGAAGCGATTTATCTGGTCGCTCCGGCCGGGATTGTCGTTAACGCACAAGGGCTGCGCGATTCGATGATGACCGACGGTTCGCTGGATTTCTTAAGTAATAGAGGCTAAGCATGCAAAAGATTACGCCCATCGATATTCAGCACAAGAGCTTCAAAAAAGCCTTGCAGGGCTACGACCGGGCGGAAGTCGATCAATTTTTGGACGAGATCATCGAGACGCTTGAAGACGATGCGCAGCAGATTGCTGCACTGGGCGCCGAGATGAACGATCTGCGCGAGCGGATCAGTCATTTCAAAGCCATGGAGGAGTCGCTGCAAAACACGC
>DASRSF010000309.1:0-5493 GCA_035656615.1 Vulcanimicrobiaceae bacterium
TCGTCTTGCGCCGAAGCACATGCGGTGCTTGGTTTTGTGGCCATCGACGGGATGCGCATGAAGCAAGGCATGGCTGAGTACCGGCATGCTCTTTCGTTGGATCCGAATTCGGCAACGGCGCACCAGTGGTATGGTATTTCATTGCTTCTCGATGGAAAGCCCACGCAAGCGTACGATCAACTGCGAGAGGCGGCGGATCTCAATCCTGAATCCGTTGCGGCGGCGGACTGGCTTTCTCAAGCGGCCTTCATCGCACGGCGCTACAAAGACGCCATTGCGTATGGCCGGCAGGCCCTGGACCTTTCCCCTGCGCGATACGGCGTCTATTCGACGTTGGGAATGGCATATGAAGCGCTGGGAGACTATCCGGCAGCCATCGCTTCATACAAAAAATACGCGGCCACGTGCACCTACTGCAGTTTCGATGCTGCTGCGCTACTCGCGCACGTGTATGCGATAACACATGACGACGTGCGGGCGCAGGAGCAGCTCAAGCGCGCTGAGCGCGGCATTGCCCTTCGCAAAGCGCCATTGGACGATGTCGCCGTGGCTCTGGCGGCCATGGGCCGTAAAGACGACGCGATGGCTATGCTGCGCAAGGCGACGCATGAAGAACCGGGGGCGGCGGGATTCCTGGCAGTGGATCCGCGTATGGACGCGCTTCGGGGCGACGCGCGGTTCCGGCAGGTTACACAAGGCCCTGGTTAAGGCATGCCGCGTCTGCACGCGCTGGATCCGGAAAACGCGGGCGGCGCCTCGGATCCGCTGCTGCGTACGCTCGCGGCTGCTCCGGATATCACCGCGAGTTTGCAGCAACACGCGCAGCTCGTCATGCGCGCCGGCAACGTTCCCGAATTGACGAAGGTGCTTTGCGCCGCGATGGCCGCGGGTTTGTCGTATTGTCAACCCTCGCTTACGGCGCACCGCCGCCGCGCGCGGCAGTTAGGGGCGCACGCCCCAATGCTGAGCGCAATCTGGGACTACGCATCTTCGGACTGCTTTACGCCGGCGCAAAAAGCGGCGCTTGCAGCAACCGTGGCACTTACGCGCGAGCCGCGCGCACTTCCTGATGGGCTATGGAACGACTTGCGCGCGCATTACAGCGACTCGCAGATCGTCGAACTGCTTTGCGTCATCGGTCTGGCCAACTATCTCGATCGCGTGAGCAATGCGCTGCAAACCGAAATGCCGCGGCCGGAATGATGCTACGTCGATGCACCGGCACGAGACAAAACCCGCTCGGTCTTAATCAGTCGCGTATTCGAAAATTTATCGTGCAGATAGATGCGCGAGAACGGCGAGAGCGGAATGATGAGCCAGCTGAACGCTAAGCCCAAGCCGTAGCGCCAAAGGCTTTGCACGATCGAGGGTCTTGAAAAATTCGTGGTGACGACCTTGAGTCCGAGGATCATCATTCCAGGCGTTTGTCCGGCTAGGCCGACCAAAAGCCCGAAATAGAGACAAATCTCGACGGGGAGAAACGCGCCCGTAACGCTTTGCCGAACCTGCGACCACGTGAGCGAAGCCCCTTTTCCAAGCGTGATGCCGGCTTCGTGAACGCCGATGCCGCCCAACGTAAACATGTCTCCCGAGTCGCGCACGGCGGAGGATTGAGGTCCGTTTACGGTTGCGTGTCCGTTGCGCACGCTCACGTCGACGGCGGCGCCGGCCGTAACGCCGATAAGCGTCGTAACCAAAGCCTGAACGATGATCCAATCGATGACCACGGAGCAGACGCGCCGCCACCAACCGGCGCAATCGCGCGCAGTAACGAGGTCGCCGCGCGACTGCGGCGTCGGTAGCGGCTCCAAAGCGCTTTCTTGAACAAAATGGTTTTCGTGAATGCGGTAGAGCTCGGTGGCAAAGAACGCGCGCATCGCGTCGATGCGTTTGGTGGCATACGGCATGGCGCCGAGCCATTCGCCCAAGCGCAGAACCGAGTCGGCATTGATTTCGCGCGATTGTTCCGCGAAGACCACATGATCGATTTTCCGGCCGAAGCCGTGAAACGAGGCGATGATGATCGCGCGCATTGCCGCGTCGAGCGAGCCGCAGCAGAGCAGCCCGATCCGGTCGCAGGTAAGTTCACTCTTGCGCAGCCATGCACCGAAAATTAGGGAAACCAAGGGATTCTCGTTGCCGTTCACGCTGAGCAGGGAGGTGAACCGCGCGTGCCCCGCCGCAATGTGTCCCAGTTCGCGGCCGACCATAAACGTGAGCTCGTCGTCTTTAAAATGCTCGATCCAGTTCGCGGAGATAACGAGTGAATACGGATCTCCCAGCCCGACGGTGACGATCGGCACGAACGGATCGTCCCGCACAAATACGAGCGGTACCGGCAGATCCATAGCCGCCGCGCAGCGCCGGACGATTGAGAATACGCGTGGGTACTGCGATTCGTGGATCCGGACGCTGCTGCCCACCAGCCGGCCCCGCGCGAGCGTCACGTAGACCATGGCGATGACGACCAAAACGGCAATCTGCGAGGGGTGGATATCCTCGCGCAGGACGAACCCTATCGCCGCAGCCGCCGGGAACGCGCAGAGCAGCGTCAGATAGAAGGCAAGACGCTCGCCATGGTACGTAAGCGAGAGCGGGCCTCGAAAGAGGTTTAGCGTCTCGGCGGCCTTCATGCCCCGCAAATTCGGGGTGAAAAGAATTTATTCCGCGGGCTTGACAAGTCGTACCATTGTGTTATTGTACTACTGTACTAGTACAACAGCAGATTGATACTAGACAACGAAAGCCGAGGTAGCCGCCATGACCATCAACCGCCCGATTCCGTCCTCAACCACCGAGCAGCGCCGTCCCACGTTCCCCCTGGAACGCGAAGCGGGCAGCCTTTTCCTGGGCTGGGGTCCAAAGATTTAACCAGGCGCACGAGACGATGCCTGCCGTTCTTACCGTAGACTCGCGCAGCGGCGTGCCGATCTACCTTCAGATTATCGAGCAAGTGAAGCGCTCGGTCGCGCTGGGAGTGCTTGCCCCCGGTGAGCAGCTGCCGACCGTAAAGCAACTGGCCGTTGATCTGACCGTGAATCCGAACACCGTAGCGCGCGCCTACCGCGAGCTGGAGCGCGACGAAGTCATCGAGACCTCGCCCGGCCGCGGCTCGTTCGTCCGTGGGAACGGCGTGGCGCAATCATCCGCAAACGCCGCCGCCAACGATATTGCCGCGGAAGCGCTGATGCGAGCCGTGCGTGAAGCAAAATCCGTGGGTTTGAGCCGTTCGAACGTCAACGCACTTTTCGAGGCCGCGATTTCGCGGTGGTTCCCGGAGGAAGCATGAGCATCTCGATAGAGCACCTCACGAAAAACTACGGTACGTTCAGAGCCGTGGACGACGTCAGCATCGACATTCCGAGCGGTTCGGTATTCGGATTGCTGGGGCCCAATGGAGCCGGCAAAACCACGACGTTTAAATGCATGCTGGGTTTGGCGCTCCCGACGTCCGGAAACGTCACCTTCGACGGCAAGCAGCTCACACCGCAGACATTCCAGCGCCTGGCGTACGTGCCGGAACGCAGCGTGCTGTACGAATGGATGACGGGCGCGGATCACTTAGAGATGCAAAAGCAGGCGTTTCCGCGCTACAACGCAGCGCGAGCCAACGACCTGATGCACCTGTTTTCGCTCGATGGCCGCAAGCGTGTGCGCGCGATGTCGAAAGGTATGCGAACGGCGCTCGCTGTTGTAATGGCATTCGCCATCGACCCCGACATCATGGTGCTTGACGAGCCGACCAGCGGCTTGGATCCCGTCAACCAACGGTCCGTTCTGAAGTTGATCATCGATGCATCCGCGCAGGGCAAGTGCATCATCCTATCCTCGCATCAAATAGGTCAAGTTGAACGAGCAGCCGATCATATCGCGGTGCTCGAGCGCGGGAAGGTCGTGCTCTCGGGTGCAGTCGATGACTTGAAAGCCGGCTCGAAGATCGTCGAAGGCATTTTCCCCAGCGATGCCGTTGCGCTCAACGGTATGAGCAGCGACCAGCGCATTACTCGCGTGGAGAAAACCGGGCGCATCGTGCGCCTGACCGTAAACTCCGGCGGCGACGCTTTTGCCGCCCAACTCTCGGCCATGGGCGCGCAAAGCGTCCGAATCGTTGATTTAAATCTGGAAGACATCTTTCTCAATGCCGTGGATTCCAGTCAAACTGCCGATATCGTGGAGAGCGCCTAATGTATTACTTCGTGGAATATATGCGCGCGAAAGCCGCGCTTCGAATCGCCTTGATTATCTTGGCGGTCGTGTTCCTGGCCGGCGTCGTGGTTCGAATTGCGGTACACGGGCCCACCGTTTATCAATGGTCATCCGGTCTGCAAAGCGAACCCGGTGCCCACGTAACCCGCACGCAGCTTCCTGACGGATCGGTTCGCGTCGTGGTGGACAATCCGAGCCAGCGGACGCACGCGGTTGTCATTCAAGGACCGGGCCGTTTGGACATGGACATCACCGAGCCCGAAAAGAAGTCGACGCGGAACGACGTCGTGAGCATGGGTAACATGGACATGAACACGCGGGTGCACAACGGGATGGCGCACACCGTCATCCGGTATCACGGCGGTTTGATCTTGGACGTGGGGCTGCTCCTGGTCTTTTCGATACCGATGGGCATCATTATTGGGACCATTCTGGCGGGCCCACTCTCAAAAGAAAACGACGGTCATCTGGAGTTGGCCTGGACGAAGCCCGTCTCTCGCGAGAAATATGCGCTTGCCGCAATCGGCGTTGACGCAAGTACGATCTTTATCTCGCAACTTTGCGCGATTGCCGTTGCTCTGCTCGGAATGCTGATGTTCAGCGTACCGTCATTCACTGCCACGAACATGTTTTTACCGGAGCTCCTAATGGCGATCTTCGGGCCGATCGCATGGTATGCACTGGTTACTGCGGCGAGCACCTCCGTCAAGCGTGGGCCTGGGGTGGTCATAGGCGCCGCATGGCTTACCGCGATCATTGTACCGGCAGTTTCGGCTGCGCTTGCCGGCCCGGCACAGCTCAATTCCGTCGCACGTGGTTTCTACCTCATCTTTCACACCCTGACCTACTTAGATCCGATCGCGTACCTTTCCATAAAAACCGTTGGGCACGAAACCAGCGTACGAACGGTGGTCGGAACGGATCTCGTTGCCACCGTATGGATCCTTATCGCACTATCAGTGGGCTACATCGCGCTTTCGGTGCTGCAATGGCGCCGGGTGGAGGCTTAAAATCATGGATATTTTCGGCGCCAATTTTACGATAGCGCTGGGTGCCTGGAAACTTCGCTTCGTGCTCATGCTCGAAGACAGCGAGGACGTGGTACCCGTACAGCCGCCTGCGGCGGTGCCGCATCACCTCAAAGCACGAAGCCGGTGGGGTGCGACGGTGCAATGAACTTGTACTTGCCGTCCGCCAGTGAATAAAAGTACACGATCGGATCGATCGGATCGCCGGTGGGCAAGAACTGAAACTGGCCCACGAGCGTCGAGTAGGTGAACGGCGTCT
>DASRSF010000310.1:0-5303 GCA_035656615.1 Vulcanimicrobiaceae bacterium
CGAGCAGTATCATCCCAGCGAGCAACGCAATGGAAAACGTGTGCGGCAACAATGCGACTCCGGGAACGCTTACCGAGGTCAGCGTGATGAATAGCGGAAACAACGGCAAGATCACATACGGAATCGCCATCGCTGCGGGCATCGCTTTAATCAACCGCACCGGCGCACGATCTCCTGGGCAATAATCGTTGCGCCGCCGGCGGGCCCCATGCGTTCGCGTCCGACGGCCCCCATGCGTTCGCGTTGACGATCGTCCGCGAGCAGTTCCAACACTGCGCGGGCGAGCGCGTGCGTGCTGCCGGAAACAACGCGTAAGGCGCCGTCCAGGAGAGCCATCTGCCGTTTACGATACCAATGCGGACGCGTTTTCTCGTACGCGATCACCGGAACACCCGCTGCGGCAGCGGCTTCATTTGCGGTGCCCGCCTGTCCGAGCACGATTGTCGCATTCGCGATCATCGCGCCCAGAGATCCCGTCCACGCCCGCACGGCCTCGCGGCCACCGGTGCGAAGTGAAAACGGTATTCCGGCATCGGCGCAGCGGCTAATTTCCCATCCGTCGGATTCCAAAACGCGCGCCATGCGTTCCACGTCAAGTGCCGGAGCGATCGACAGCATCGCGCCCACCCCCGTTCGAGCCGCGACCACTTCACGGACGGCACGTGCGAGCGTAACCGCATCCCCGTACGCGTTCTCGCGGCTACCCGGAAACATCGCGATCTGCGCGGGCAACGGCATTGCAAGCGCGGCTTCGGTCCGGCATTGATGCAGGTCGACGATAACGTTCGCGGGACGGGCCGCTATGCCGTGCGAGCGAAGATCTTGCGCCGTAGGCGCATCGCGCACGAACACGGCCTGTGCGCGTGCAAGCACACGGCGTTCGTATGGACCGTATGGCGCAACGTAGACGCTTTTCGCCGTGCCCGTATACATGGTCGCGCGAGCGCCGGCACGCAGCGCCATGATCAGAGCAAAAATATCACCCACGCCAATCACCACGTCGTACGTTCCACGCACGGCTGCCAGAAACCGCAGCTGCGCAAGCGTATGCGTGAGCAACCCGGCGCGCAGGTCCCGAATGATGTTCGATATGTTGCCCATCGCAATGAGGCCTCCGCTCGGCATCGCGCGCCGCGGTCCCACTTCACGCATCGTTGAGGGATACTGGAAGCTTCCAACCAGAGCGAGGTGATCGCACGCGATACCCGCGGGCATGCGTGATGCAATGCACGCCGCGATCGCAACTTCGCCATGACCGTTGGTCACAAACAAGACGCGGCACGCATTCATGCGGGCGAAAGCAGCGGCATCAAAGCAAAATCCTTTATTTGCCACCGCGCACCGTCGTATTGCAGAACGGAACGCGAAACAAAACGCCCGTACGGGCCGGCATGAACGATCGGCACGCCGTTCACGATAGTGGGCCGGGGCAAGGTGTCGTGACTGTGTCCGCCCAGCAGCAGCGAGATTTGCGGCACTTGCGCGGCCAATTTGCGATCGAGCGAAAGACCCAGATGCGAGAGTACGATCAGCGGCTCGCCCGGCGGGATGCCGGCAGCCGCTTCTTTTACGACGTCAACCGGATCCAAGAAACGCCAGCCGAAAAGCCGTTCCCACGCACTTCCCTGCGGATACTGCATGATCAGCAGCCCAAGCAGATGCACCGCCGTGCGTTCACCGGTCTGCTCGTCTGCGTACTCGATCGTGTAGCGAGTGTGAAATGGAAGATCGCGCCCTTTGGTGTCGACCAGATTGCTGCACACCACGGGATGGCGCATTCGCCGCATGCGAGCACGCACCGCTCCGAAAAGATAATGAAACTCGCGGTTTCCGATCGCTTGAGCGTCGTATCCCGCGGCGTCAATCTCCTGCACGATCGGTTCATTGAAATGATACACCGTTTGGCTGCCCCGCAGCGAATCACCGCAGTCGAAAAGCAGACCCGGCTCCCGGGCGCGAAGCGCGTGAAGCGGCCCGGCGATTCCGCGGTGATCGTGCAAATCCGACGTGTGGTAAATGCGCACGGCTTTAGCTGCCTCTCGCTACGCTGACCGCGTAAGCGGCACAACGTTCGAGCGCGTCGGGCGGTCCAAGGGCTGCGCGCAGGTGCGTAAGCTCGGCATATTGACGCGCGGGGTCACGTAAGACGGCGTCCATGTGTTCCGCGAGCGCGTGGGGCGTTGCGCGCTCCTGCAAAAGCTCGGGAATGATTTCGCGCTGCAGAACCAGATTCGGAATGGTGATGAAGCGGCCGCTATAGACGCGGCGCGCATGCGCTACCAGTGATCGTGTGATGATGTACAGCGCGACCGCGGGAACGCCGCTCAACGCGCATTCGAGTACCGCCGTACCGGACGCTACCCAAGCGGCATCCGCATTAGCGATGGCGACTTGCACACCGCGCACTACGGTCACGTCGGCCAAACGCGCGCGCGCAAAAGCTTTGCGCAAGGTTTGCTCGCTTTGCACGTCCGCCGCGCCCGCAATGCCGTGTAGTTTGGGCCTGCGCGCTTTGAGTTCACGGAATGCCGCGAGCAGCACCGGAAGATGCAGGCGCAGCTCACCCGCACGGCTGCCGGGCAGAATTGCTACGGTGCCGCCGTCCTGCCGGGGCGCGGGCCGGACATCTCGCAATTGGTACTGCCCGACGAGAGGATGGCCGAAATACGCGACCGGCAGCCCAAGCGATCGATAAAAGTCCCGTTGATGGGCAAACGCCGGCAGCGGATTCGCCACGGCCGCTACCTCGCGCGCCGTCTTTGCGCGGTCGAGCCACGCCCCGGGCGGAAACACGTCGATAATCGGCTTGCGGTACCCGATCGCGCGCAATCGCTGCGCTAAGCGCACGTTGAACGCGCCGAAATCAACCAGCACGACGAGGTCGGGCTGCGTGCGAACGATATGCCGCGCGGTGGCGAGCATGACCGCAAGCAGTTTGGGTATGCGAGGAATTGCCGCAAGCGGACCCATGCTGGCCCAGCCGGTGTGATCGCGCCATAGCGTAAAGCCGAGTTCGCGCATGCGCTGACCACCTATTCCCTCGAACGCTGCTTGCGGATCGAGGTGATGAATCGCTTGCGCCAGAACGGTTGCGGCCAGCTCGCCCGATGCTTCTCCGGTGGAGAAAAAGTAGCGCATGCGCTACTTGAGCAGAATTCCGCGCTGGGATTCGCCTTCGAGAAACGCTAGCATGTGCCGGCCCGACTCGGTGTTCACTTCACTGCGCATCGCCTCAACCGCCTGCGCCAGCTTCATCTTCGAGCCGTTGAGCATTTTGTACAACTTCTTTATTTCCGCGCGTTCCTCTTCGCTGAAGTTCGCTCGCCGCAAGCCTACGCTGTTCAAACCGTATGGTGTCGCGGGATTGCCTTCGACCAGAAAAAACGGGGGCACGTCGCGCGTGACCTTAGAGTCACCGCCGATGAACGCGTAGCGTCCCACGCGAACGAACTGATGCAAACCGGCCATCCCGGCGATGGTTGCGTTGTCCTCGATGATGCAATGACCGGCAAGCTGCGCAAGGTTGCTCATCGTGATGCCGTTGCCCAGCACGCAATTGTGCGCAATGTGTACGTACGCCAGCAGCAAACAATCATCACCGACGGCCGTAAGCTGATCTTCGCCGGTAGCGCGCTGAATACTCACATACTCGCGCACGATGGTGCGGTTGCCTATCCGCGTGTACGCTCGCTCGCCGGTATATTTCTTATCCTGCGATGCAGCACCGATCGTCGCAAACGGATAGATTTGACAATCTTCCCCAATGCTCGTCCACCCATTGACGACCACATGCGCCTGCAATACCGTTCCCCGTCCAATAGAAACGTTTTCCCCGACAATACAAAACGGCCCAACCTCGGCCCCTCGATCAAGCCGCGAATTCGGATGCACAATAGCCGTAGGATGAATCACAAGCTCAGCAACCCTTGACGGCGCCCACGGGGAGCCTGGAGCCCGGCACACCGGCCAGGCGCCATGAAATCATGGGGGGCCAAAAGCGCCTGTTCAACTGTGTAAGACGGTTGCATCGAATCCGAAGAGGCGGGGATCGCTTGCGATTGAGAACATGAGTTCAGCAGAGACGACAAATTGTTCGTCGACTTTGCCTTCGGCGTGAACCCAACCGATGTTCCGTTTGTGCTTCGTGAGCGTGACTTCCATGCTGAATCGATCGCCCGGAACAACCGGACGGCGAAACTTCGCGCCGTCAATACCTGCCAGATACGGCGTCTTGCGTGAGAATTCACCGGGTTCGAGCACGACGCACCCGCCCAGCTGCGCAAGCGCCTCGATCATGTAGACTCCGGGCAACAGCGGGTTTCCCGGAAAGTGTCCCGCCAGCACCGGTTCGGTCGCCGTGATGTTTTTGTAGCCGATGGCGCGTACGCCGGGCTCCAAATACGTTATACGATCGACGAGTAAAATCGGGTAGCGGTGCGGCAAGATCTCCATGATCTGCCGGATGTCGAGCTGGGCCAAACTATTGCACGCTCGCGGAACGAAGCGTGCGGCGCATCTGCGCGCGCATCTGCCCGGTTGCAATTGCGTGCAGCTTATGGCCGCTCTTTATCGCGATCACCTCACACTGCGGCCACGCGCCCAGCAGGGCCAAATCACCGAGCAAATCCAGGACTTTGTGACGCACCGGTTCATTCTCCCAGCGCATCGGCTGCATGGGCCCCTCGGCGGTGAACACCAAGGCGTTCTCGAGCGTGCCGCCGCGTGCCAAGCCGCGCTGCAGCAACGCCTCGATTTCGTGCAGATATCCGAACGTCCGGGCTCCGGCGATCTCGTCACGAAAGACCTCGGGCGTCATTTCTGCGTCGAAATACTGCGTACCGATTGGGGCCGCGAAGTCCGCTACGAATCGTACGCGGAAATGCGATGCGGGCAGCACGATGACGGCGCGCTCGCCATCACGTGCAAATTCCGGGACAACGGGAACAAAACGCGTTCGTATCTCGCGCTGCGGGCTCACGCCGGCCTGGATAATCGCTTCGACGAAGCGGCGCGCGCTGCCGTCGGCGACCGGAATCTCGGGGCCGGTCACGTGAATTTCCGCGTTGCTTATGCCCATAGCGAATATTGCGGCGAGCAAATGCTCGACCGTTGAAATCGTTACGCCGTCTTTGCCCAGCACCGTCGCGCGTGCCGTTTCCACGACGTAGTCGGCGACCGCGGGGATCTCGGTTGCGCCGGTGATAAACCGCAATCCACTGTTTGGAGCGGCGGGCCGAACCTCGACACGAGCTGGAACTCCCGTATGCAAGCCCACGCCTTCTATTGAGAACGGGGCGCGCAGG
>DASRSF010000311.1:0-18528 GCA_035656615.1 Vulcanimicrobiaceae bacterium
CGCGATCATCACCGCCTCGGACGGGGCCGTGTGGTTTACCGAAAACAACGCCGCGGCACCCAAACTCGGCCGGCTAAGCTCGAGCGGTGTGCTGAACGAATATCCCTTAACGGGAGCCGGAAGCGCAACCGGCTTGACGCAGGACTCGCAAGGATTGTTCGTCGTCGTCGATACGGCCAAGAATTCGGTGGGGCGATTCGACCCAATCACGCTGGCGTATAACGAATACCCTATAACTACGGCGAACGCAGGTCCCGAGTGGGTGACCGTGGGACCCGATGGCCGCGTCTACGTCACTGAGACGACAGCAAACCAGATTGGCCAGTTTTCGTACTTTTAAGCGATTCTTCGATGTGCGGCGCCGGTAACTGCGCCAGCGTGCTGATCCCGCCGGCGTTCGCGCCGATCAAGTAATACAAGTCCGCGACTCGAACGACATGCAAGGCGCCGTTGTTATGCAACGGCGTCGATTCCATGACGCATACCAAACGGCGATCGCTTCGAAAGAGACGTGCGCGACCCATTATCCGCATGCCGTAGTATAGGGCGAACAGCACCAAGCCCACCACGAGCAGTGCAGCCGCATATTGTGCAGCGAACGGCACGCTCAAGCCAACCCTTTGCCGCCCGCGTGAACACGGGCCTTGAACTCGATTGCGCGGCGGCGAATTTCTTCCAAATCCTCGCGCACGACGACGACGTTTCCGTTCACGAGCGTAACGATCGTCTCGTTCGGGCTTTCGGAAGCTTCCGCACGTTCGATGATGTCGGCATTTACCAACAGCGCGTGCCCGTTGGGTCGCGTGAGCACGATCATGCTGGTGACCTCAATGCCGTAAGGCGGCGCGTGAGTTTATACATCGCTTGTGACCCGCAGCCCCAGTGCGTTGCGCACGACGCGGTCTCCGTATTCGCTAAGGACCGATTCCGGATGAAACTGTACGCCGCTGACAGGAAGCGTACGGTGCGCAAGCGCCTGAATTACTCCATCCGAACTGCGGGCGGTGACTTCGAGCTCCTCGGGTAGCGTTTGGGAATCCACGCACAGCGAATGGTACCGTGTGGCAGTAAACGGCGTGGGCAAGCCGGAGAATAAACCGGTGCCGCCGTGAATGATCGCGGAGGTCTTACCATGCATCGGTGCCGGCGCGTGCACGACCTTACCGCCGAAACTTTGCGCGATCGCCTGCAGCCCAAGACAGATGCCGAATACCGGCATTCTGCGGCTTGCCGCGTCATGCAAAAGCGCAACAACCTGCGGCAGCTGTTCCGGCTTGCCCGGCCCAGGCCCAACAACGAGCGCATCATACGCATTCAGTACGCCCCGCTGCGCCAACCGCGCATCGTCGCTCAGGACAACGTCCTGTTCAGCACCCTGCTGCGCCAGCAAATGCACGATGTTATACGTAAACGAATCAAAATTATCAACAAACAAAACCTTCATACCAACCTGCCACCCCGACCCAGCTCGTCATCCCGACCCCGCCTGTCATCCCCACCCAGCTTGTCATCCTGAGCCTGTCGAAGGGCGCCCGACTTTATCGAGGGCTCTTCGATGCCAAGCGCTTCCCGCGCAATGCGCGTCTTGTGAAACACTTCCTCATACTCCGCTTGCGGATCACTGTCGGCGACGATCCCGGCCGACGCCTGCCACGTGGCCGTTCCATGCGCGACATGGATGCTGCGCAGGGTTATGCACGAGTCGAAGTCTCCGGCAAAAGACAGGCGGCCGACGCTTCCGGCGTAGAAACCGCGCGCGAGCGGCTCCAACTCGTCGATAAGCTGCATTGCGCGGATCTTCGGCGTGCCGGTCACCGTGCCCGCCGGAAAACCGGCCTGGAAAACGTCCAATCCGTCACACCCGGTACGCAGCTCTCCCACCAAATCCGAAACGATGTGCATCACGTGACTGTAGCGCTCAATCTGCAGTAATTCGGTGGCTCGAACGCTCCCGAACGCGCAAACGCGCCCGAGATCATTGCGTCCCAGGTCCACCAGCATGACGTGTTCCGCACGTTCTTTTTCATTGCGCAGCAATTCTTGCGCGATCGCGATATCGCTCAACTCATCATTACCGCGAGGCCGCGTACCGGCAAGGGGACGGATTCGGGCCTGAGTACCTTCCAGCCGGACCAGAAACTCGGGCGAGGCGCCGAGCAACTGACCAAATGGCGCATCCACATAGAACATGTACGGTGAGGGGTTACGCGAGCGCACCGTGCGGTACAGATCGAACGCCGTACCTTCCATCCGTGCGCAGAACCGAATGCCGAGCTGCAGCTGGTAGACCTCGCCATCCAAAATGTATTGCTGCACCGTGGCGACACGCTGGAGGTATGCATCGCGGTCCAGGGAGGCTTGCATTGGGCCGCTCGCGCGAACCGGCTGCGGCAGACGCGGCCGCATCTGCATCAACCGATCGATGTAACCCTGGATGCGGCGCTCGTTTTCCGGCCCCAATGCTCCACGTGTCCAAATCGTGACGCGATCCGTGAAATGATCGAACACGATCCATGTTTGCGGTATCGCGACATACGCCGCCGGCATGCGAGGAGCGCCACTCTCGCGCGGACGCAACCTCGCGTACGGCCGGGCGGCGTCATACGAAAATGCGACCAGCGCTCCTCCCAAAGGCAACTCGCACCCCGTCTCATCGACGGCATGGCGGCGCACGAACTCCCGAATCGAGGTGATAAGGGAAGGCGTCGCATCGAATTCCGCAGCGTCGATATAGTCGATCCCGAGGAATGAATAGCGCGAAATACGGCCGCCGGCGCTCTCGACGCTTTCGAGCAAGCACGAAGCGCCGGGCGTGGCAAGTTCGGCGAAGGCGGCGATGGGCGTGAGCGTATCGGCCGAAATGGTCCGGCTGGCTGAAAAAAAAGCCGCCGGTGAAGATCCGGCGGCCTGATTGACTACATCGGGGCGCGCTGAATTCACCGGAGTCTCCGGGTGCTCGGCCACCACCACGAACGCAGTTCCAACATCATAGGACCGCCCTACTTATGCTAGACCGGGCAATTTCCTCCGATTCGCATTCCTGCGCCCGTTCCACGGCGACGCGGTGCGCGGCATAGGCGCGTTCCTTAAGCATTTGTAACGCCCGCCGGTCGCGCATAGCCGCTACGAGTGAGGCCCGCCGCGGCTCAAGGGCATCGGTGGCAGCGGTAATATGTTGCAACGTTTGCGCGCGCATCCGCATCGCCGAATCGATCCGCTGGAAATAGGCCCGGACGTCGCAACCTGGTGCGTCGCCCGCGATCATTCCTTGCAAATTGCTTGCACGCGAACGCAACGCCGCGAGCGATTGCTGCGCGAGCGCAAATGCGCTCAGCGCTTGCTTTTCAAGCAGAGCACGATGCCGCAACAACGGTTCGAGGCGAAAGCGAAACTTCTTCACATGCGTCTATCACGCACATAGCGCTACAGCGCAAGCTGCGAACGTTCCGGCCCGACCGAGACGCACTCCACGGGCACGTTTACGTATTCCTCGATGCGCCGGACGTACGCCAGCGCAGCCGGCGGTAAATCGGCGATCCGCCGCACACCCTGCAAGTCTTGGCTCCAGCCCGGCACGTATTCGACGTCCACCGCAAAGCGCGGCCGTCCGACGGCTGCAAATGTTGCAGGTTCACTATCCAGCCGATAGCCCGTGACGATGCCAATCCGTTCGAAACCCGTAAGCACGTCGAGTTTGGTGATGACGGCGCCCGTCAAACCGTTGATGCGCGCCGCATACCGCGCCGCCACCGCGTCAAACCACCCGCACCGCCGCGGGCGCCCGGTGACCACGCCGAATTCCGCACCGTTCTTGCGAAGACGCTCGCCGTTTTCGTCGTGCAGCTCGGACGGAAATGGACCGCCGCCCACTCGAGTACAGTAGGCCTTCACTACGCCAAGCACGCGCGCAACCTGCGTAGGGCCCAGACCCAATCCGATACATGCGCCGCCCGCGATCGTATGCGAGCTGGTAACATACGGATAGGTTCCGTAGCCGACGTCGAGCAACGATCCCTGTGCCCCTTCGATGAGCACGGGCCGGCCGCGCTCCAGCGCGCCGTGCAGATAGTCAACCCCGTCCACGATATGCGCGCGAATTTTTTGCGCCGCTTCGAGGGTCTCTTCAACGACGTCTTCGGCGCCTTTGAAACGCAGCCGGTCGGCCACGTTTTCTTTGTGCAGCAGATCACCGAACGTTATGCCTGAACGCGCGACCTTATCGACGTATGCCGGACCGATTCCGCGTCCCGTGGTTCCAATCGCCTGCGCACCACGCGCTTCTTCGCCCGCTTTGTCGGCTGCAGCATGGTACGGAAAAACAACGTGCGCACGGTCCGAGATGCGGATACGCGATAAGTCGACGCCGATCTGCTGCAACGACTCCAATTCGGATAGAAGGCCACCCAGACTTACCACGGTACCGCCGCCGATGAACAGCTCGCAGTGTTGTTGCAGCACGCCCGAGGGCACGATGCGTAAGGCAAGTTTCCGATCGCCCACCTGTATGGAATGTCCAGCGTTGTCGCCGCCGCCGAAACGCGCGACGATATCGTAGCGCTGCGCATAGTAATCGACGATGCGGCCCTTGCCCTCATCGCCCCATTGAATGCCGACGATGACGTCCGCGGCTGGTGTTGCGGTCCGGCTCACTCGTTCATGAACTCGAGATCAGAGGTATCTCCCATCGGAATTTGCCCGACGCCTTGAAATGACGTCAGCACGAACTCGCTGAACAGCGCGTTGGGCCAGCCGAAATCGGGACGCGTAAAGCGCCGCGGATCATTGGGATCGAACGATTCATGCAGCAGGTGATCGCCGGGGTCCGTTGCCAGCAATTGATTCAAGACGTCCTGTTTTTCCATGCGCGAACCGGCCGTGAGGCCTTCCATTACGATCGCGAGCGGCCAGACCCAATGGTCCGGTGTATGATAGCTACCAATTCCGCGAGCCAGGCTGCCGGTATAATACGATGGATTGTCTTGCGAGAGCAGAAACGCACGCGTGTTCAAATAGTACCGGTCGTTCACAGTCGTATAGCCGATATAGGGCGCCGAAAGCAAACTCGGTACATTCGCGTCGTCGGTAAGGATCGCATGGCCGAGGCCGTCGACTTCGTAGGCATAGATGTACCCGTATTTGGAAACCGGTACCATGCCGTAACGCTGAATGCCGCGCTGCACTTCGTCGCGCAGTGACTGCGCTTCGTGGGCCTTGATGAGATTGTGGTACGCCTGCCGCTCGATCTGCGCCATATCGCTGAGCGCAACGACCGCAAACATCTCCGAGGGAATCAGGAAGTTGTAATAGCACGCGTCGTCCGAGGGGCGAAACCCCGTCCAAATCATCCCGGTGTACCCGCTGGGCCGGCCGCGTCCGTCAACCAGTTCGCGATGCGTGTACCGGGAATTGCGTGCGTGATCTTGCTCCCGTTCCATGGTGGCGAGCACCGAATCGATCGCCTTCGATTCATCCGCGGTAAAGATTGAAGCGTCTCCGGTAGCATGCCAATAGCTCCACGCCAGCGTGATTGGATACGCCAGCGAATCGAGTTCAAACTTTTCCTCGAACACGCGGTAGTCGAGCGTGAATGCATTAGCATACGGATCGATCTGCAAATATTTGGCTTGACGCGCGATGATTCCGCGCAGCAGCTCCCGGATATTGGGATCCTGGCGTGCGTAATAAAGATACGGGCGCACCTGGGCGCTGGAGTCGCGCAGCCATTCAGCCGGGATATCGCCCGTTTTTACGTACGCGGTACCGTCGGGCGCAACTTCAGCAAGTTTGCCGGTGTCGAGCAGTGCCGCGCGAAACATCGCCTGCAAGCGCGGGTTGGCATTTTGATAACTTGCTGCGGCCGAAACAATCGACTGCAACTCCAGCGAGCGGGAGGGAAGCGGCATGCCGATGAGCAGGCCCAGCAGCAGCGCTGCGAGTCGAACGGCGATGTGCGTTGCTTTCACTATTGCGGCCAGCTCCCGTGTGCGTACAAGTCGGGCAGCTCGCGGTAGCGGCCCTTGTAATCCAAACCGTAACCGACGACGAAGACGTCGGGAATTTCGAACCCGCGGTACTTCAGCGCCACGGGCGCAATCCGCCGGTGAGGGCGGTCCAACAGCGCGCACACCGCCAGCGAAGCCGGCTGCCGTGCCTGGAGCGTTCGCGTCACGTACTGCAACGTAAGTCCCGTATCGATGGTATCCTCCACAAGTACGAGGTGACGGCCTTCCACGGACCCCGACGTGTCCTTTTCAAAACGTATGCTGCGGGACTCGCTGGCTCCCTCGTACCGGGAAAGTGCGATGAAATCGTACGCGCATGGGATCTCGACCGCCCGTGTGAGGTCGGCGACAAAGATGGCCGAGCCGGTCAGCACACCAATAATCATCGGATTTTTCCCGGCATAATCCGCGGTAATTTCGGATCCGATTTCGCGAACGCGCGCGGCAATAGCCCGCTCGTCAAATAAACACTCGGCGATCATGAAGCGCGGGGAAGCCGGTTCGCGAACACGCGCTCCACGTCCCTGCGTGTAAAGAGTTTGATCGCGAGATCAGGATACGCCAAGCGTAGTAAACGCATCTTGCGATTCTTTCGCGTTTGCAGCCGGGGATGCTGCACTGTCAACTCGATGAAGAGATCGTACTCCGGAAGATAAAAATCCGGGGTAAACCACTCGGCGATTGCGCCGGAGTCATGCCACCGGATGGGGAAGGAGCAGGGCTCATATCGCCATTGAATGCGATAGAAATCCAGGAGACGAGCGAATTCCGCTTCGCTCTGATGCGCAAACCGCGGCTCTGCCACGGAAGGACATCTACGACGCGCACGATGCGGATTCCGCCCATCGCCGAAGAACAACGGCAAACCGCGCTCCGCCCAGCGGCGAATCCTCGACCGTGACGCTCCCTCCGTCGCGCTCGGTAATCGTCTTGACCATGGCCAGGCCGATACCCGCGCCCGGCTTGTGCAGCGCTCCCTCGCCGCGCACGCGCAGTTCAAAGATGGATCGCCGTTCGCACGCGGCGACGCCCGGACCGTCGTCATCGACCAGAACTTCTACCGTATCGGTGTGGCGGCGGATCGTAACGTCCACGCGGCCGCCCGGGCGCCCATACTTTATCGCATTCTCGATGAGGTTGACCAGCAATTGCAAACATGCGTCGCTTTCGATGTACGCCGTCGCGTCCTCTCCGGCGGCCGAGATGGTAATGTCGCGCTGCTGTGCGAGCGGCGTTAGGATGTCGCACGCCAGAGTAACCTGCGCGCGCACGCGGCATCCGCGCTCGCCCAATGCACTCGACGAAAGATCGAGCAACGAAAATGCGAACATACCGTCGACCAGCCGGGACATTCGCAGTGTCTCACGCCGTGCCGTCTCCAAGAAACGGCGGGCCGTCACGCCTTCCACACTGCCATCCAGCAACGTTTCCAGATATCCGCGAATCGAGGTTAGCGGCGTGCGCAGCTCATGACCGATGGCGGCGAAAAAGTCATACCGTTCGCGCTCACGTACCCCGCGCGCCAGAGCCGCCTGTACTTGCATACGCACGCCCGCAGCGCCGTCTATGCGGTGCAGCATCGTCCAACCGGTTTCCACGGGTGCGCAAGCGTTGAGCGAAACCATTGCTCCCAAACGCTGGACGACATTTGCGCAGTCCGCCGCGGTAAGCTGCTGCCGCTCGCGTCCGGCCGAAAGCATTGCAACCACGAACCGCTTCGTGGCCGGGTCCTGCGCCGCCAAATCCGTACTGCGCACGACCTGTGCGCAAGCCTGTGAAAAAGCCGCCAGGGCACAAGATTGCTCGCCGTCGACGCGCAAAACCAACAAGGGAACGGGCATCGCGCGCAGCGCGTTTTCGAGCGGCGCTGTGAGTTCGTCCAAATACAACACGGCTACTGACGCAGAAACTTATAACCGAAGCCGTGAACCGTCTGGAGCACGGGCGGTAGCTGATGGCGACCTTCGAGTGCCCGGCGCACGCGTCGAACGTGTACATCGACAGTTCGCTCTTCGCCGGTAAAGTCGAAGCCCCAAGCTTTTTCGAGCAGCGTGCGGCGCGAAAGCGCAACGCCGGGATTTGCGGCCAGGGTTGCAAGCAGAACGAACTCGCGTGGTTTGAGCCGGACGTCAACGCCGTCCACGCGCGCCTCACGCGCATTTTCGTCGATTTCCAATCTGCCGAATCGCCGCACGGTGGCGCGATGCTGCGAGAGCGGCACGCACCGCCGGATGACCGCTTTCACTCGTGCGATGAGCTCTCTGGGCGCGAAGGGCTTGCAAACGTAGTCGTCCGCGCCCAGCTCCAAGCCGATGACACGGTCGATCTCGTCGTTTCGCGCCGTCAGGATGATGATGGGCACGTTGATGCACTCCCGGCGCAGCGTTCGCGCAATTTCAAATCCGTCTATACCAGGCAAACCCAAGTCTAAAATAAGCACGTCCGCGACCGTGCGGGCCGCGCGCAGGGCCATGTTGCCGTCCGCGACCTGCGTAACTTCGAAACCTTCGCTTGCGAGGTGATGCGCGACAAGCGCCCGGATTGCGGAATCATCTTCCGCCAAAACGACCTGAAGAACCGGCATGCGTCCGATAGTGCCCGGGGTTACCTAAACTTGGACAGGGGTACATGGGCTGGTAATGGCTGAAAAGTCCACGCCGCCGCAGGAATCCCAAGGCAACATTGTCCAGCTCACCAAGGACGAGGAACGCCAAGTCCGCGAGCGTTCGCCGCTGCGTGCCGCCGTGGTCTTCGAGACCGTCCGGCGCGAAGGCGAAACGGAAATCACGCGCGCCCCGGTCGCGCTTGCGTTCTCCGGGCTGGCCGCCGGACTGTCGATGGGCTTTTCGCTTGTTGGAACGGGCTTGTTCCGCGCGTACTTGCCGCAGGGCGCCAAGTGGACGCCGCTCGTTGAAGCCTTCGGTTATACGTTGGGCTTCCTTATCGTCATTCTTGGACGGCAGCAACTGTTCACCGAAAATACGCTTACCGCAATACTTCCGGTATTGGACGATCGGGACAAAACCGGGAAGCTCGTGCAAATGGCGCGGCTTTGGTGCATCGTGCTATTGACGAACTTGATTGGCGCCGCCGCATTCGCATATGTTTGCGCGCATACATCGATTTTCACCCCGGAAATCAAGCATGCATTTCTTGCGGTGGGGTTGCAAGCACTCTCGCCTTCGTTCGGCGAGATTTTTGGACGCGGCGTGTTGGCCGGCTGGCTGATCGCGCTCATGGTTTGGCTGCTGCCGGCCGCGGACACCCAACGCCTTTGGGTGATCATCATCATCACCTGGCTGGTCGGCGTTTCGGGGATGAGTCATATCATCGCCGGCTCCGCCGAAACGTTGTACGCTGTAAGCGCCGGCGCATGGCCGTGGCAGCGATATCTCGTTGATTTTTTGGTACCGGTGTTCTTGGGGAACTCTTTGGGTGGTGTCTTGCTCGTCGCCATCTTGAACTACGGGCAGGTTGTTCCGGAGTCGAACGAAGGCCAACAAGGTTAGGCCAGATCGGCGAGCGGCCCATATTCCGCCGCATGCGCGCGCAACGCCCGGTAAATCGCAGCCGCCGGAAAACCGAGCCGTTCCAAAGCCCGCGCAACGCTGGGATAGCTGAGGTCCGGCTTCATTCTGAGTATTTTCGTAAGCGCCTGATTGAGGCGTGCCGGTTCATCCAATGAGTATGCGCAAACCGCCTGCGCTGCGGCGTCACGATCGATGCCGCGGCGCACCAGTTCCCCGATAAGCCGGCTATTGCCCACGGCCTTGCGCCGCTGTTCGACGTAGAGCTGCGCGAAGAGGCGGTCGTCGACGTAACCTTCGCGCTTGCAGCGCTCCACGGCGGCACGCACATCGGTTTCGGCGTGGCCTTTGCGCTCCAGCTTTTCCCAAAGTTGCGCTTCTGTGAGACGGCGCTGCGCTAATAAGCGCAGCGCCGTCACGTACGAGCTCACGAGCTTCTGATTACGATTCGGTAGTTGCCGGAGCCGCTGAGCCGTTACGCGAGACAGCCTGTACCGCAATGACCTCGCGTATCTTGGTCGAGATTTCGTCCGCTAATTCGTTGTGGTCCTCAAGATACGCCTTGGCATTCTCACGGCCTTGACCGATGCGCGTCTCGCCATAGGTATACCAGGAGCCGCTCTTTCCGACGATGTTCCGCTCGAGCGCAACGTCGAGAATCGAACCCATTTTGCTGATGCCGTGGCCGTAGGTAATGTCAAACTCGGCCTGGCGGAAAGGCGGTGCAACTTTATTCTTGACGACCTTCACGCGTGTGCGCGAGCCGACCACGTCTTGTCCGACTTTGATCTGTTCGAGCTTGCGCACGTCCAGACGAATCGAGGCGTAAAACTTGAGCGCCCGCCCGCCGGACGTCGTTTCCGGACTGCCGAACATCACGCCGACCTTTTCGCGCAGCTGGTTGATGAAAATCATGACCGACTTGCTTCGCGAGATCGCCGCCGTAAGTTTTCGCAGCGCTTGCGACATGAGGCGTGCCTGCAAGCCGACATGAGAATCACCCATGTCGCCTTCTAATTCGGCTTTGGTAACCAACGCCGCGACTGAGTCAATAACAATCACGTCCACGGCATTGCTGCGAACCAGCATCTCGGCGATGTCCAGTGCCTGTTCACCGGTGTCCGGTTGGGAGACGAGCAAGTTGTCGAGATCGATTCCCAGCGCCGCCGCATAGTTGGGGTCCAGCGCATGCTCGACGTCGATAAACGCGGCCGTACCGCCGCCCTTTTGCGCTTCGGCGATTGCGTGTAGTGCGAGCGTGGTTTTGCCGCTCGACTCCGGACCGTAGATCTCGACGATCCGTCCGCGGGGAAAGCCGCCGACGCCGAGCGCCAGATCTATGGCGATCGACCCCGAAGGAATAACCTCGAACGACATGCGCTCCTGGATCTCTCCCATACGCATGATCGAGCCTTTTCCGAATTGCCTCTCGATTTGCGCGAGGGCGTTCCCCAACGCCACCTGCCGTTCATCCTGCGCCATTTCTACGTTGTCTCCATTCTTATACGCAGTCGGCCATCCGTGTAGTTGCCGCCTAACGGCTGTCCGACCTCATGCATTTTAGTTTTCGACGTTGTTCACGATCTTTGTCTCGTCGTTGTGCCTATCACGTTATGCTGCTCGCGTGCCAAGTGGGTGGCATGTTCTACGTCAGTTCCGAATCTTCGAAGAGCGCTTCGATAAACTCCGCGGGGACGAAGGGACGAAGTGCCTCCGCGGATTCTCCCAAACCGACGAATTTTACCGGAATTTCCAGCGTATCGACCACCGCGACGACCACGCCGCCTTTCGCCGTGGAATCGAGTTTCGTGACAACAACGCCCGTGAGGGCCGTTGATTCGTTGAACAACCGGGCCTGTGAGATCGCGTTTTGCCCGGTCGTCGCATCCAAGACGAGCAGCGTTTCCCCCGGGGGTTCGCCCAATTCACGTTCGATGATGCGGCGCATCTTCTTCAGTTCGTCCATGAGGTTGGTCTTGGTTTGAAGCCGGCCGGCCGTATCGACGATGATTACGTCCACACCGCGTGCCTTGCCGGCCTGCACGCCGTCAAAAACCACTGAGGCGGGATCGACGCCTTCTTTCCCACGGATGAAATCAGCACCGCTGCGCTCGCCCCAAATCGCAAGCTGTTCGGCAGCCGCAGCACGAAAGGTGTCGGCGGCCACGAGAAGCACGCGTTTACGTTGCTCGCGCAGGCGCGTTGCCAGCTTGCCGATGGTCGTCGTCTTTCCGCTTCCGTTGACGCCGACAACCAAAATTACGGACGGCTTCGCGCTTAGGTTTAATTCAGAGCCGGGAAGCGTGAGGAAGCGCTCCACGTCTTTCTTAAAACGCGCCACGATTTGATCGCTGGTAGCCCAAAGCTCTTGCTTGGCAACAGTTTTGAGCCCGTCGAGGATCTTCTCAGTGGTTGGAACACCGAAGTCCGCGAGCAGGAGCAAGTCCTCCAGCTCTTCCCAGACCTCCGGCGTAATCGGCTTGCGTTGCCTGCCCAACGCCTGAACGCCGGCGAGGGTGTCGCGAGCTTTACCGAACGACGCGCGTAATTTGACCAGCCAGCTCATTCGGGGATGCCTCTTTCGGTAATGGTAATCGAACTCCTGTTCGATTCGGTAAGCAGCGCAAGCTCACTCGGTTTGCATCATTTTAGGTTTTTTTATTAAAGAATTAGTTGACACAGTCCACGTGCCGCTGTATGTTCGCCTAAATAATTAGCTTAGAGGAAAGCAATGGGCACCGTCCTCCTGATGCTGGCCACGTTCATGGGTTCGATTGCGGTGCCGAACGTTTCGGGCGCACCACCCATTGACGGTACTCTGAGCAGCCCGCTTTGGCAACGGGCGTCGCTTGCACACTTGACGTACGATCTGCGTACTCACGGGCCCGCCGCTGAGTCCACCACCGATTACGTGATGACCGACGGCACGTACTTGTACGTCGGCGTGGACGCCAAACAGCGCATTCCGGTTCGCGCGCTGCAGCATACCAACGACGTGGGTTTGGATACCGAC
This sequence comes from Vulcanimicrobiaceae bacterium, assembly GCA_035656615.1. GTDB lineage: Bacteria > Vulcanimicrobiota > Vulcanimicrobiia > Vulcanimicrobiales > Vulcanimicrobiaceae > DASRSF01. Next base: position 12,543 of record DASRSF010000311.1, read on the forward strand.
GACGAAGTTCAAATCGATCTGTGGCCGAACGGCACGGCCGGATTTCAGTACGTGTTCATTGCGACGCCTCTTGGAACGCACTACCAGTTCTCCTCGGAAAATACGTCGTTCGAGCCGACATGGTTTTCTGCCGGCAAGGTCGTGCCCGGCGGTTTCACCGTAACGATGAAGATTCCGCTGAGTGTGATGCACGGCTCGGGCGGCGGTACCTGGCGCGTGCAGTTCGCCAGATTAATCGAAGCGACAAACAACGATCTGGTGTGGAGCTACGGCACCTCGCAGCAAAACCATAACGACATAAATTATGCCGGCATGGCCACGGGATTGCCGGCGCTGACCGCATTCCACGCCGAGCCCCGGATCGGTGTATACGCGCTGGGAGCGGTTGCGGCGCCGAGCGCCGGCGGTTTCAACCTTGCGCGCGGGTGTCGATTCTGACGGTCGCTGCGACATATACTAACAGACTTCCGCGTATGGAGTTAATGCTTCAAACATACGTCGCAAGTTGTGGCAAGCAACAGGGCAATCGAGTACGTTGAGGTTCGGTCACTACTAACAAGTGACTAGACCCACTACACTTATCAAGGAGTTGTCATGTTCTCGTCAGTTTACTCGTTGCTTTTCTTTGCCGTAATCCAAATGTCAAGTGCGAAAGCCACACAGTCGTGCTCCAACACAAGCCGCATTCCATCACATTGCATGGCCACGAAGGATTACGAGGGGGGTATTGCATTTTAAACATATGGCATAGGTAAAGGATAGCAATCGCTGAACTGCAGCTTTATGGCTGCAATGCGACCTCACGAAATGGATCTTCGGCGCGCATCGGACCTAATGCGCGCCGGACAGTTTAATGAGGCTAAAGAGCAGCTAGCGTCCTTGTCTCCTACTGTGCCCGTCGCAATTGAACGAATGCGCGTCTGCCTTCGACTGGGGCAATTCGAGGAAGTACTAGAACTGCTTCGGATTGTGCTCGAAAATAAGACAGCGACGAAAACAGAACAGCAACTTGCCGGCGCTATGAGCCTTTGCGCACGCCTCTTTGCGCCTAAAGCGCGAGTCGTTTTCCGTTGATGAACATCTCTTAACGAAAAACGACGAAGGGGCCGAGATCATTTACTTCCTCGCGCTGGAGGCCTGGATACGCGGTTCGTATGACGCAGCGCAACAGGTTGCCTCCAAAGCGTGCCCACAATCGGCAAGAATGCAAGCGCAGCATTTTATTCTTAAAGCGATGATTTATAAGGCGCAGGAACGTTTTTTGGATCAGGCTGCCGCGTGTATGGACGCTTTGAATGTACTTACTATCAAAGCGCCCGAGGAGACGTACTATATCTCCGCAGCACTCTTACAATATTGTTTTCTGGCGCGCGAGTTGCCCCTTCACGGATCTTTGAAGATCGTAGAAACCGCACTGAACCACGTGGCTGGTCTACCTGCAGCAAAACTTCAAGCTTTGCGCGCTCTTGGATGGAATAAGGTCATCTCGGGCGATTATATCGCAGGCATGCGGCAATACAGCGCCGCCCGGGACCTTTCCGATGATCTCGTCTCAAAAGTACTTACACACTTGGATTATGCTAACGCGGCTTCTTGGTCGGGTTCAAACGCAGCCGCTGCAGCCGAATATCACTATGCAAATGAACTCTTACAGCGTATTACGTGGCAGAACGTCGCGGATGAGAGTCCGGTGACATTGCTGGTTGCTGCACAAGTGGGTGCCAGCATTGACCATGCAACCGCTAGAACGCATCTTGATATAGCAAAAAACCTGAATGGCAAGATCTCGCCAACATTCGCTCTAGCTCATGGTCGACGATGGACCGCCTTGTACTCGGAAGCATCCGCGTTGGTTGCGGCCGCGCACGATGAATTTTTTGAGGCGCAACGCCAAGCCTCGGCGGCATGTGAAGACTTCTCGCGGATGGGGTATTGCTGGCGTGCAGGGCGTATGGCGTTGTTGATGCATCAACTTAGTGGCAAACAATATTGGCGGGATCGCGCGTGTACGTTGCTCGCGCAGTACCCGAACAGCGTTTTTGCCAAGCAGCTCGGAATAGAAGCCGGCGAGGTGCGTTTGACTCGACGTCAGGAGCAAGTTCTGGAGTTTCTTCGCCGCGGATACAAGTCCGAGGCGATCGCCGCTGAGCTGAATATGGCCCGAAACACTGTCCATACGCACATTACGGCAATCCACCGCGCATACGGCGTTCAGCGGCGTTCTGAGTTGCTCGCCAAGCTTGCGGGAACAGTCTAAACGCTTGGACGCCGACCCCTGGTTGAAATATTTCGTTAGTTGACGTTTTCCTCAACTTGTGGTATTTGTCAACTTATGAGGACCCAGGCCCTAGTGCTCTCAGCAGCCAGGCAAGTTCTGGAGCGCTACGCTCGACGGCCGGTCGATGCGCAGGACAAGCCACAACACGGCCACGTCGATGCAATATTTCGACTCGATGGCAACCGATTTGTAGTCGAGGTGAAGTCCAACGCTCGCAGCGACAGCGTCGCTCGCGCCATTACGCAACTCCGTGGAGCGTTGCGCAAGTATCCCAACGCAGAAGCACTTCTTGTCGTGCCGTCGATGGGCGAGGCCGGTGCAGCCATCTGCGAACAAGAACGAGTTAACTGGATCGACCTGAACGGCAACGCCTCCATTGAAACTGATCACCTCCATGTTTATGTGCGTGGCCGACGCGAGAGTTGGATCGATTTTGTCGCTCGCGAGGTTGGAACAAACCCCTTCAGCAGGACAGCATCACGCGTGGTTCATGCGCTACTTACCGATCCACATAAGGAATGGAAACGGTCGCAACTTCAGTTTGCGACAGGTTTGGACAAGGGATATGTGAGTAAGATCATAGCGGCACTTTCTTCGAAAGGGTATGTCAAAGAAGTATCCGGACAACGATCTCGCGCGCTTCATGTGCCGGACCCCGCGGTACTGCTCGACGCGTGGAGAGAGCGGTGTAAACCGCGACCTGCCTTATTCTGGGGTCTCGTCGCCGCGCACACCGGTTCTGAAGTTTTAGAAAAACTGGTGAGCTCATGCTCGAGTGCAGATGTTAACTATGCGATTACGGGCTTGGGTGCGGCCGCCGCCTATACGAACTTCGGATCGTTCCGACGGGGCGACGTTTGTGTACAGGGACCACTACCAGATGCCGTTATGGCGCAACTGAACATCGGAACAAATGAGCGCGGACGGAACATCGCGTTTCACAATGATTTCGAAAATGCGTGTATCGGAGCGAAGGATATGCACGGAGCGTACTTTGTGAGCCCAGTGATGACCTATTTGGATCTTTTCCATCTTCCTGAACGCTCGGAGGAAGCCTCAGACGAGATGCGACGCTACCTGGTGGCTCAATGGAAATAACCGGAAAGTCGATATCACAATATACCGAAGAGCAGCTTAGTCGCGTCAAAGCCACATGTCTGAGCGTTGCCCAAACGCTTGGCGATATGATTCAGGAAAACGCGGTGATCGTTGGCGGACTCGTGCCCGTACTGCTTTATCAAGATGTCATTCCGGCCTGGGAATTCGGCGCGCATGCTGGTACGCGGGACATTGACCTCACGCTGGACCTTGTAATTCTTGAGAGGGACCGCTATGAGAACGTCGCTGAGTGCCTGCGGCGTAGCGGATTCGCGCCGGATTTTAACGAGAACGGAAACATTACGCGTCAGCGCTGGCGAGCCAAGAACGGCGCCCAGGTTGAGCTTCTCATGCCGCCTGTACCGCCCGATACAAAAGGTGGTCGACAGCAGTCACTAACTCAGGAGTTGGCGGTATTCACCATGTCCGGTCTCGATCTCGCATTGAGAACGCGCTTACTCGTTCCGCTTGCAGGCACAGATCTTGAAGGCCGCAGCGTTGAACGCTTTGTTCCTGTATGCCCGGCGGAGGTCTTCATTATTCTAAAGGCACTTGCAATTGCTGGGCGTGACAAACCGAAGGATGCTTACGATATGCACTACGTCCTTCTCCATGATGCCCGTGGAGCTCAGGGCGTCGGCGAAGCAGTACGCCAACTATTGCCGCACGAGTCGGTCGATGCGGCGATGGCCTCGCTGCGGCGCGATTATAAGGAAATCACAGGCCGTGGTCCACGAGATGTCTGCTCGTTCCTTGGCCAAGCGGACAATGAGGCTCTGGCCGGAGATGCGCTCGCTTTTGTGCTTGAGTTTTTGCGGGCTGCGGAAGCTTGCGGGAACCGTTTGAACGATTAGACGAGGCGGGCGTCGGCGGGGCTGGGTGGTTTGCGCACGTACTTTTGTTTGACGGTCGGATCGCCTTCGCGATAGCCGAGATCGGATTTGAGCTCGCGCAGCTTCTGCCGCAGATGGATCACGGCTTGCGCGTGAATTTGGGAAACGCGCGATTCCGAGACGTTGAGTGCTGCCTTAATTTCTTTCAGGGTCTGGCCCTTGAAGTAATAGAGCGTAATGACCTTACGTTCTTGCGGCGGCAATTGTTCGATGGCTGCGGCCAGAGATGCGCGCACTTCCCGTTGCTCCACCGTCGCTGTAACGTCGCTATCGGAATCTTTGAGCGTGTCGACCAGCGGAATCTCGTAGCCGCGTTCGTTCGGTAAGAACTCTTCGAGCGAAAGTACGGCGGTGCCGCGAACGCGCTGCATCAATGCATCGAGTTCCTTCATCGTCAGGCCCATCTTATTGGCGACTTCTTCCGCTGTGGGGACCCGGCCCAGCTCGGCTTCGAGCGCCTGATACGCGCGTTCCAGCTCGCGTGCGCGCTGGCGGACGGCGCGCGGTACCCAGTCCAGCGAGCGCAGCGCATCCAAGATGGCGCCGTTGATGCGCGTAATGGCGTACGTTTCGAATTTGACCCCACGCGAATCATCGTATTTTTCGATCGCGTCGATCAGTCCAAGGATTCCGTCGTTAATCAAGTCGTTGAGTTCGACGTTCGGGGGCAAATTCACGGAGATACGCCCCGCGACGTACTTGACCAAGTGCAAGTACTTGTGGATGACCTCTTCTCGCGATAGCTCGACACCGGCAATGACATATCGGTGCGAACTGCGGTTCAGCCTCATCGACGCTCCGTGCTGTGCAGCTCCTCGGTTATCTCGGTTATTGCCCGCCGGAGCAGCTGCTCCTACTAAGCGGCGGCTGATTGCGTTAAGAGCGTGCGAAGGAGCTGTTGGTCAGCTCGCAGAGTGCCGATGGTATACGGTCCAACGGCAGAACGATATCGACCAGTCCGGCTTTGGCCGCTGCGCGGGGCATCCCGTATACCACGCATGTGGCCTCGTCCTGACCGATGACGTAGCCGCCGCGCTCCTTGAGGACCCGTAAGCCGGCCACGCCGTCTTGCCCCATTCCTGTAAGGATTGTGCCAAGGCTGCACGCGCCGTACACTTCCCCGACCGAGGCCATCGTACGATCCACGCTGGGAACGTGCGTCGCCCCGGCCGCATCCTCGATGAGGACGACCTCGACATCGTCACTGCCCGCGGAGCTGCGCAAGGTCAAATGTTTACCTGCCGGTGCAATCAGGGCGCGTCCGCGCGTAAGTACCATACCGTTCTCCGCCTCCAGCACCTCGATGCTCGATGTCGCGTTAAGCCGATCGGCGAGCGGACGCGTAAAGCCAAGCGGCATATGCTGCACGATGATGAGCGGAGCGGCAAACCGTACCGGCAGCGCGGGCAAGATCTTCGAAAGCGCAACCGGACCGCCGGTTGAGGTTCCGATCGCGACACACTTGAACGCGCGGGCCGTACGTTGCTGCGCCGGCGGTTTTACTTGCGGTGTTTCGGCGGATTTGACGTTGGTTTTCTTAGTCGTACGCCGCACGCCGAAGGCCCGCACTTTCGCTACCAAATCACGCGCCACGTCGCGGATGTTTACATAGGCCGCATCAGGCTTTGCAATGAAATCGACCGCCCCCGCCTCGAGCGCTCGAAACGTGATGTCTGCGCCTTCCTGCGTTAGCGCGCTGACCATGATGACCGGACTA
>DASRSF010000312.1:0-1558 GCA_035656615.1 Vulcanimicrobiaceae bacterium
GTAAACGTAATCCGGCCACCGCTCTCTACCATCGCGCGCGTGAGCGCGAACGTCTCTTCAGGCGACATTCCTTGCCAAACGCATGCCATACAAAGGGCCGCCATCTGGGCATCGTCGATCTCGCCGTCCATAAAGGCCTGGACGATACCGGACCATTCCGCATCGGTCAGTTCCGCGCCATGGCGCTTATGCTCGATGCATTGCCGCATCGCATGCTCGTCCATCGGCGTGGGTTTCGCGCCTACGGGGGCGAAGCCCGCCGGGTGATCATCGATCCGCTGACGGCGATTTTGTATACGGGCGTACTCGTTGCCGTTACGCTGCTTACGATGCGCAGGCCGTATTACGGCGTGTGCGCGCTGATCGCCGTCCAGCCATTCGCCTTCTATCAAGACGTTTTCGCCACGACGCTTACGCTTTCCAAGGTCGTATTGGTTGGCGTGCTGCTCGGTCTTTTGGCATACCCCTGGGCATTCGCCGCACTGCGCGCGCCGGCACCGCAACGGTTGATACGCGCGGGTTTGTTGGTACTGGGCGCGACGGTGCTGACGTTTGCGGTCGCGACGTACCACGATGCGGTTGTGCGCGAATCACTCAAACTGATTGAGTATTTGCTTTTGTTCAGCGTCGTGGTCGCGGCATACCGCTTGGACCCGCAGCCGCAGGCCATTCGCACGACCGTGCTATTGACGACGCTCACCGTTGCGCTGCTCGCGCTGCTGCAAGAAATCGTCGGCGCACCGTCGGCGATGCTCCTGGGCGGACACGCGATCCCGCGCATCGCCGGTCCAATCGAAGGGCCAAACCAGCTGGCCGGATATTTTGACGTGGCGCTGCCGCTCGTTTTAACACTAGCTATCGAGCAACCGGCGCCGGCTGCGCTCGTGACCCTCTTCTTCATCGTAGCGGCCGACGTATTGACGTTCTCGCGCGGAGGCATTTTGGGCGCAGTTGCGGGAACGGCGTGCGTGTTGTTCGTGCTTCGCCGTAATGTGCGGGCGCCGCTCACCGCACTGCTTACCGGCCTGGGCGCGGGAATCGCCGTCGCTCTTTCGTGGGGCGTCCTGGCGAACACGCTGGGTCTTGAGCGCTTCTGGGATTTCCGGCAATCCGACTATGCGGGGGGCGTCGGTACACGGCCGCAGCTTTGGCACGCGGCCTGGACGCTTTGGTTAAAGCATCCGCTGCTCGGCGTGGGCGCGGGAAACTTCGAACGCGAGATTCCGCTGACCGGACTGCACGGCGTGCGCACCCATAGTAACAGCCTGTATCTGCAATCGCTCGTCGAGGGCGGAGTCGTTCTTTTTGCTGCGACGCTTTGGCTGGTCTATACGTCCATAGCAACGTTCATCCGCCCGCGCCTTTCTTCACCCTTCATGGTTGCGGCACTCGCGGCAAGCGTCGCCCTCGCGCTGCACCAAATCGTCGATTTACTCACATTTTATCCGAAAGTCGGCGGCGAATGGTGGATCGTGATGGCGCTTGGTGCTGCGTGCGCGTAGCCTCGTTCATCCCGATAACGTTTCTTGCAGGCGCACTGGCCATGACCCAGACCTTG
>DASRSF010000313.1:0-7020 GCA_035656615.1 Vulcanimicrobiaceae bacterium
ATAAGGGGTCATGTGTTGTGGTCCTCTCGGAAACACACAACTTCGGTGCTTACAGGCGGTCTAGCTGCCCGCAAGCCTATAAGAGCACAGCTATTTAGACGCTGTTTGTCTTTGTGAGGCGAAGTTATGTCGTTATAACAAATAAGGACACCGCGCGGCCAGGTGGCAGGCGAACCCACCACCAGCTGCGAGGCCTCGGGCGAAACCTGCCCCGCCCTCGAACCCGGCGTAGAAAGCCCCGGCGGCTAACTCTCTTCGCCTCCCATTTTGTTACGGTGACAAGCTTACCGTGACACGCTACAAACTTGCCGATGCGACCCTACGTTGCCTCAATGAAGCGCGCGCCTCATTTGTCATCCTGAGCTTGTCGAAGGACCGCCGAGCCCTGCGCAGGCGCGTCTGGCCTCGCCAAGCTCGGCCGTGGTTCGACAGGCTCACCATGACAAGCTTAGCTCACCACGACACGCTGCAATCTCACCACGGCATGCTGCAATCTCACCACGACATGCTGCAATCCAACGCGACACGGTGAGTCTCAACGGCACGGTTTTGCGCGACGGGGTTGCGCGGATTCACGACCGCGTTTGCGCGGTGAGGCGTTTCGAGATTGCGGTAACTAGTGCGCGCGGCGCGATTCGGGGCGAAAGGGCAACGAGTTTATTGAATGTTCCGGGCACGACAACCGTCTTTCCGCGGAACATTGCCTGGATGCCGGCTTTTGCGACGCGCGATGCGTCTGCGGCGCCTAAGCGAAAGAGGAGCGTGTTGCGAACGCCGGCGCGTTCTTGGAACCCCGTGATCGTCGGGCCCGGGCACAATACCGTAACCGTCACGCCGGTACCGCGTGTTTCGGCAGCAATCGCCTCGGAGAACGAAAGCACGTAGGCCTTGGTCGCATAGTACACCGCCATGAAGGGTCCCGGGACGAACGCCGCGGTCGAGGCCAGATTGAGTATCCTGCCGGTGCGACGCGCAAGCATGCCCGGCAAATAGATGCGCGTGAGTTGCGTGAGCACGCCGACGTTGAGCGTGATCTCTTCGGCAAGCGCCTGCGCAGGGATTTCCGTGAACCGCCCGCTGTTTGCAAATCCCGCGTTGTTCACCAGAACTTCACAGCGGGGAAATCGCGCGGCCACTTCTTCCACCGCTCCGGCCGCCGTAAGATCGAGCGCGGCGTACTGCGCACTGATCCCGAAGCGCGTTCGAAGCTCGGTAGCCGCTGCTTCGAGCTTGCCGGCCGAGCGCGCGACCAGCGCAAGATCGTATCCCGCTTGCGCAAGCAGCCTGGCGCACTCCAAACCGATACCGCCGGAACCACCAGTCACCAGCGCAAGTTTAGAGGCCATGTTCGGTCGTCAGGCCGCCGCGGAACGCCATGGTCGCCGCGCCCACCTGTCCGGCGTCGTTACCGAGTTGCGCGATAACCAGGCGCGTGGTTTTCCGCGGAACCATGACCGTCAGATCGTCCACACGCTGACGAATCGCGTCCAACATGAAGTCGCCCGCGCTGCTCACGCCGCCGCCCAGCGCGATGACCTGTGGATTGACGAATGCGATGACGTTGGCGACACCAAGCGCAAGATCGGAGGTGTACCGCTGCCAAGCGGCAACGGCATGCGCATCACCGGCTTGGGCCGCCTTTCGAATAGCTTTCGATCCCAGCTTTTCCGGACTTTTTACAAGCAGCGTGCTGCGTGGAAACGAAGCGGCGACCGCGAACGCGTGGCGGATGAGGCCCGTGCCGGAAGCTTGCGCCTCGAAACAGCCCGTCTTGCCGCATCCGCAGATGAAACCGTCCGTGGGGCGGATCTGATGGTGACCGAATTCTCCTGCCCCGGCACGGTTACCAATGAGCAAGTGTCCGCCTGAAACAATGCCGCCGCCAATACCGGTGCCTAGCGTCATCAGCACGAAGTCGGTCGCGCCTTTGCCCGTACCGAACGTATACTCGCCCAATGTGGCGCATCGCGCGTCGTTTGCGATAAAGATCGGCACGTCGAACAACGTGCGCAAGCGCTCGCCGAGCGGAACGTTAAACCATTCAAAGTTCGGTGAGTACAGTACCGCGCCCGTTTTCGGATCGATGTTGCCCGGCGAACCGATGCCGATGCCGACGAAGTCCTTGCTCCTGGCTTCTCGAAGCGCTGCACCGACGACGGCCTGCAGCGATGCAACGACCGCTTCAAACGAGCGGTCGACGATGTCTTGCTCGTGCTGTCCGAGGATTGTACCGTCCTCTTGCACGACGGCAGCGGTCGTATGCGAACCGCCCAGGTCCACGCCGATAGCCCTACGCATCCCGCGGGCTGATTCGGTCCCCACGTCGAAGCCCCTATCCATTATGGAGACCATCGACCTCATCGCCCTTCGCAATTATACACGCGACACCGGTCAGCAGACGCATCCGGAGCTGTTGGATACGCGGCCGATCGAACGCGTGAAAAAAATCGAAATCGACGAAGAACACATTACGATAACGTACAACCAGCACATCGAACGGTATTACAACACCAACGAGATCGTGCAGCGCGAGTGGGAATACAAATATAACGACGACAATGAGATGATCGCCGCTATCGCGCGCGTGATTGATCTGGCGCGAAAACACCACCGCGATATGCCGGAAAACATCAACTGCCCGCCGGGATGCGCTGACTGCTGCAGCGGCTACGAGCCGTTCGTAAGCCGCGAAGACCTCGAGCGAATGGCGCAGTTTTTAAAAATGTCCCCGAACGAAGTTTTGGACGAGTACATCGTCAAACGGCGTTCTGCCGACGGCTACTACCTGGGTTGGATTCGTAAAATCACCGACGACGTGGCGGATCAATGCGTCTTCCTCAAAGAAGCCCGGCCCGGGCGGTACTACTGCGGAATTTACGAAGCGCGCCCCGGCGATTGCCGTGATTTCACGCCAATCGGGTGCCAAGACGTGAACGAGCGCATTCCGCACACGGGCTCTATCAAAATCGGGGCGCCGTTTCAACCCCGGCGGCCGCGCAAAGGGAGGCGGCCGAGATAGCACAAAACGCGAGCTGATGCTCGCGTCTCGCATTGCGCTGTCTGCCGTTTTGTCCGTCGTGCTGCTCGGTTCGGCGCATCCGTACGACGCACTGCGCTGGCGCCTGGTAGGGCCATTCCGGGGCGGGCGCACCGTTGCCGTCACCGGCGTGCCTTCGCAGCCGGGTGTCTTTTATATGGCCCCCACCGACGGCGGCATTTGGAAATCAACGGATTATGCGCGCACCTGGATGCCGGTATTCGACGGGGCGCGAACCGGTTCGATCGGAGCGCTCGCGGTAGCACCCGGAAACGCTCAGATCCTCTACGCCGGTTCGGGCGAAGGACTTCGCCGCCCGGATCTTTCGGTCGGTGACGGCGTGTACCGTTCCGGCGACGGCGGAAAAACGTGGAGGCACGTGGGACTCCCGGATGCGCAGCAAATCAACGGTTTAGCCGTTGATCCCCGCGATCCGAACCGCGTCTTCGCCGCGGTTATGGGTCATCCGTACGGTGCGAATGCACAACGAGGCCTCTACCGCAGCACGGACGGCGGCACGACCTGGCACAAGGTACTCGGCAACGATCGGGACACGGGCGCATCATCGGTCGTGATCGATCCGAACAATCCGCAGGTCATCTACGCCAATCTTTGGGCCTCACGCAATCCGCCGTGGCGGCTGGCGGACATTCTGCAACTGTACGATCGCGGCGGCATCTTTAAATCGACGGACGGCGGAACGACCTGGACGCCGCTGCGCGGCGGTTTGCCCAAGGCGATGGGCCGCGCCGGAATTGCCGTATCGAACGCCGATTCGCGACGCGTTTACGCATGGGTGAACACCGACGGCGCATGCGGGATCTACCGTTCGATGGACGCCGGTCAAAGCTGGACGAAAGTCAATGGCGAGAGCCGCATCTGCGGGCGCGGCGACGACTTCTCTGGTATCGCGGTCGATCCGACCGATCCCCAGGTCGTCTACGTCGCGAACACGACGACGTATCGTTCCACCGACGGCGGCAAAACGTGGATCGGAATAAAAGGCGCTCCGGGCGGTGATGATTACCACACCGTTTGGATCGACCCCGGAAATCACAACGTCATTCTGCTGGGCAGCGACCAAGGTGCGACGCTATCGGTCAACTACGGGCAAACATGGAGCTCGTGGTATAACCAGCCGACTGCGCAGTTCTACCATGTGATCACGGACGATCGCTTTCCGTACCGCATCTTCGGCGGTCAGCAAGAAAGCGGGAGCGCGGAGATCTTGAGCCGGAGCGAGGACGGGAGCATTTCGGACCGCGACTGGCATCCGATCGGTGCGCAAGAGTATGCGTATATTGCTCCGGATCCGCTGCATCCGTCAATCATTTACGGAGCCGGAGCCGGAACGGTAACCCGTTACGATGAGCGCACGCTGCAAGCGCAAGTCGTCTCGCCGGTCTACGGCGGACGCTTTTTCGTGCGCGGCTTTCGTTACAACCGCACCAACCCGCTGATCTTCAATCACATCGACAAGCGCACGTTGTACCTGGGATCGAACCTCGTCTTCGCTTCGGCTACGGGCGGCGCTTCGTGGCGGATCATCAGCCCGGACCTGACGCGGGCTCATCCGGGCGTCCCGGTATCCCTGGGCGCATTTTCGCGCGCGAGCGGCGCGAGCGAGCAGCGCGGCGTCGTTTACAGCATAGGCCCATCGTACGTGAACGGGAACGTCATTTGGGCGGGCACGGACGACGGTCTGGTTTGGGTAACACGCGACCGCGGTGGCCACTGGCGCAACGTCACGCCGCCCGGTTTGACGGCCTGGAGCAAAATTACGCAAATCGATCCGTCGCACTACAGTGACGCGACGGCATACATTTCGGTGAGCCGCATGCGTTTGGACGACATGCGTCCGTATATCTATCGCACGCACGACGGCGGCGCGCATTGGGCATTGATTACGGCCGGTCTGCCGGCGGATGCTCCGGTAAATGCCGTTCGTGAAGATCCCGTGCGCCCCGGCTTGCTCTTCGCAGCGACGGAACGCACGGTGGACGTTTCTCTGAACGACGGCGCGTCTTGGGAGCCGCTTACGCAAAACCTTCCTGCGACTTCCGTTCGGGATATCGTCGTGCACGGCGACGATCTCGTTGCCGGCACGCATGGGCGATCGTTTTGGGTGTTGGACGATATTGCGCCGCTGCGCGCGAACTTCAACGCGCAAACGACCGCATTCTTCAAACCCGCAACGGCGTACCGCTTACGCCGAAGCAATTGGCCCGATACACCGCTGCCTCCCGAAGAGCCCGCAGGCCAAAATCCTGCGGACGGTGCCGTTCTGGATTACTATTTAGCCTCGCCGGCATCACGTGTGCGTATTGTGATCTACGATGCGGCAGGCACGCTTGTGCGATCGTATGACAGCAACGCCGCCCCGGTGCCGGTCGACCCGGAAATCACCGTGCCGCTGTATTGGGTTCGTCCATGGACTGCGCCGGGAACGCAAGCGGGGATGCACCGTTTTCTCTGGGATTACCGCTACGCGGATCCCGCCGCCGTCTCACACGATTATCCGATCTCCGCCATCCCGCACGACACGCCCCGATCGCCGCAAGGCGTGCTGGCGCTGCCCGGAAGATACACGGTAAAAGTGATCGCGGACGGAAAGAGCTACGTGCAGCAACTTACGCTGCGAGCCGATCCGCGCATCCGGCTCGCGCCGGGCGCATTGCGAGCGCAGTTCGAACTTGCCTGGCGCATTGCGCGGCTGATGAATCGCACGGCACGGCCGGCAGCGGCGAACAAGCGTTACGCCGCGTTGAACGGCCGTTTGGCTGCGTTGCTCGACGTCGTGGAAGGTGCCGACGCGGCGCCCACTCCGCAGGTTCGCCGCGAGGTGGACGCCTTGCAGCGCACGATCGAACGGTAAAACCAGAGGGGAACCGGTGATGCGTCAACATATGCAAACGCGAACGGCGATCTCGCGATTCGGTGAACCGCCGGAAGCGCAGCTCCCCGATGATATTCGCGAGATTTACGATGAAAGCCGGCAGAAATTGGGATTCGTCCCTAATGTCTTTCGCGCGTACGCTTTGCGCCCGGAACACTTTCGCGCGTTTATGGCCTACCATGATGTCTTGATGAAAGGTCCCTCGAACCTTTCGCGAGCCGAGCGCGAAGCGATCGTCGTCGCCGTCTCCTCGGAAAACCGCTGCCAATATTGCATGGTTGCGCACGGCGCAGCTCTGCGCATTCTCGGCAAAGATCCCATGCTTGCCGAGCAAATTGCCAACAACTGGCGCACGGCCGATCTCTCTCCGCGGCTGCGCGCGATGCTGGCGTTTGCTTCCAGAGTGAACGAGCCCGCGTTTACCCCGACCGAACACGAGATCGATGAATTGCACCTGGCGGGATTCAGCGACAACGATATATGGGACATCGGAACCATCGCGGCATTCTTCGGCTTTTCCAACCGCATGGCGGGATTGATGGACATGCGCCCGAACCCCGAGTTTTACAGTATGGGACGCAATGAGCGTGCGCCCGAATAGCCGGGTCGCATGGGTGACGATCGCGCTGGGAATCCTCACCATCATCTCGCCTTTCGTCCTGACGCCTCAGTCGCTTTTTGCGCGTAACGACATGCTCATCACCGGCTGCGTCATCTCGGCAACGGCAATTTTCGAGCTGACACGGCAACGGCGCACGGCCTTCGCGAGCTACGTCCCGACGATCAATATCATCGCCGGCGTTTGGCTTTTCATTTCAACGACCTGGCTTACCGGCAACGCCCCGATGGTCTGGAACAACATCGTACTAGGCGTGCTGACCGTCGTCACGGCGCTTGTGGCCCTCTCCTTCGGCGCCGGCTAGCCGCCTTTAGTCACTCAATAACGCGCTAAACCGGTCGATGTCGACGTTTCCGCCGCTGATCACGACTGCGACGCGTTTTCCGCGCACGTCGAGTTTGCCGGAAAGCACGGCTGCCAGCGCTGCGGCACCGCTGGGCTCAATGACGATCTTCATTCGCTCGAATG